>NZ_CP095554.1:375000-615000 GCF_023078375.1 Roseomonas gilardii subsp. gilardii
TATTCATCTGTCAAGGAGCTCCGCCTCAGGACAAAAAACCACCTCAGGGACACCTCCTTCCCAGGAAGCTTCCCATCCAGTGACCGTCCAACCCTTCGGCAGGTTCACCAGTCGCCGCCCGTCAGCCCCCTCAGGAACCAACCGCGCCGCCGGTGAACGGGCTTATACGGGGGAGCCGTGGGGCTGTCAAAGCCTTTTCGACAGCTTCGTGATGTTTTTCGATCAGCCCCATGACAAAGGCCCTGGCACCCGTCTGCCGGGCCCCGGCCTAAGCGGTGGGGATCGCCTCCCAACCCTGCTCCAGCCACTCCGCGGCAGCCAGCACCGCTTCCCGCTGCACGGCATGGGCCAAGCGGAAATCTTCCCCTTCGATCGTCTCATCCGGGAATTCCGTGATCAGAGCCAAAGGCGGCCCCGGCCTTGGCCGTGGCGCGAGACTGTAGGGGATCCCAGCATGGCTTGGCTGCGGCGCTTCCCCCAGATGCGCCTCATAGAGGGCCGCATGCCGCCGGTTGAAAGCTGCCAACCCCGGGATGGCCGCGACACGTGCGGCCACGTGGCGCATCAGCTCCCCCGCCATCCCCTCCAGCCCTGGCCCGTGACGGAGGATCAGGAAAAATCCCCGGGGAATGCTCCAGGACTCGAAGCCGCGCGGCAGGTAGCCCGAAAGCGGCCTTGTCCATTCATGGGCGGGATAACCGTGGAGATTCACATGCAGCCGGGCGCCGGTCCGGCGGAAGGCTTCCAGCCGGGCCGCCTTCTCGTGCCAGGGCGGCCCATCCCGCGCCTCCAGATCATCCCCGAGCGCCGTGTAGCGCGCGGCGTGATGCATGTGATGCGGATGCACCCGCCGGAACCGCTCGTGCAACGCATAACCATCCGGATTTTCCAGCGGAATCAGGGCGAAGCCCAGCCTGCCCGCGCCGGCCAGGATCCGCGCGGCCCGCAGCGCCCCGACCACGCCGGAGGTCTCGTTGGCATGCTGCCCCGCCGTCACGACCAGGCCGATTCCGGTCGCGCCCGGTACCTGCACCCCGCGCACCGGCCTGCCCTGCACCGACAGGGCCCCGAAACGCTCGCCGGGCAGGGCTTCGAGCTCCAGCGCCACCCGTTCCAGCGGCAGGGGCCGGTCCGCTGCTTCCAGCCCATCTTCCACCCTCGCAGGGGCATGGCCCGGTTCGCCGTCCCCAGCCGCCTCCGCCACCTTCCCCGGAAGAATGGCGATCCGCAGGCGGGTCTCTCCCTGGGCAGGCCAGATATCCGGAACGATCTGGCCGGGCCGCAAACGCCGGTCCCCGGGCGGCAGCCCCGCGCGTGCACCGAAGAACTCCAGGGCCGAGAAATACAGATCCTCGTGCAGGGCCTCCCGCGTGCTGAGGCATTCCGCACCATAGGGCAGAGGCCGCTCGATGCCCCCTGTCTCCACCCGCATCTCCAGCATGCCGAAACGCGCCCCCGCTTCGCCCCAGTCGTGCCGCTCCAGGCTCTCCATCGCGAACCGGAAGGCCGCCTCGTATTCCGTCTCGAAGGCTTCGTCCTCCATGGGCCGTCCATCCGGGGCCGCCTCCCGGGAACGCCACCAGCCACAGGGCGAAAGGCTTTCCCGGCCCAGCAGATCCCGCCGAAGCCGGTTTGGCGCGAAAACCCGGTGGATCTCCTCGTCCCCGGAGCCCCGCCACAGGGTGACCTCATAATGCAGGTCGTCCCCACCGGGCTCGAAGCGCAACGGGCGGCCGCCCAGCAGTGCCGCCAGGGGATAGGCCTCCATCCGGAAGCGGAGCGGATTCGCCGCGGCAGGGACGGGGTGGCGGACACGGATCGCCGTGACCCCCTCCAGCGCCACCTCCTCCAGAAAGAAGTGCAGCAGCGGCTTATAGGCGCTGCGCAGCCTGGCCTCGATGCCGGCTTCGCGCAGCCTCTCCTCCGCGCCCCGCCGCGTGGCCTCGTCCTCGAAGAGCCAGGCCTCCGCCCGCCGCCCCGGCCCGCCGCCGAGACAGCGCCCGACCAGGAGATCCAGGCTGCGCGGAATCGCGATGTCGGTCAGGACGGTCATACCGGCCATCCTGGCATGGGCCGGCGCGGACAGCGATCCGCCTCCCGTCCCACTTCGGCACCCCGTCTCAGCCGCCCTTGCCGAGATGCTCCCGCAGATGCTCGATCAGCCAGCGCCCCGCCCGGCCCGGGGGGCTCTGGCGCCGGTGCACCACGGACAGGGCCACGCTGAACCCATCGCGCTCCTTGGGATGCAGGCGCTTGAGCGCGCCGCTGCTCAGATGCGGCTTCACCAGATGCAGCGGCATGTTGCACCAGCCGAAGCCGCCCAGCAGGAATTCCAGACGGGTGTGCATGTCGGCGAAGCGCCAGATGTGATGGCTGACCACCCCGACCGACCAGCCGGTCTGCTCCGAGACATCCGTCAGCACGAGTTGCACATGCTCCGCCAGCACGTCGCGCGACAGGGACCCCTCCATCGCGGCCAGGGGATGGGTGCTGCTCACCACCGGCACCATGGCCACGTCGGTCAGGAACTCGCGCTCCAGATCGGTGGCCCCGGTGACGGCGGTGGCATAGACGGCCAGATGCGCCCGCCCCTCCCGCAGATAACGTTCCGGCGCGCCGACCCCTTCCGTCAGCAGCCGGACCTGAAGCTGCGGGAATTCCAGGCTCATCGCCCGCAGCGCGGACATGAGGGCATCCAGCGGCAGGAGCTGGTCCACTGCCACGGTCAGCTCCGCCTCCAGCCCCGTGGCGATGCTGGCCGCCCGTTCCCGCAGTGCCGCCGCGCTGTCGAGCAGCCGCCGCGCATCGGCGATCATCACCCATCCCGCCTCGGTGGGGCGGGGCTTCTTCTCGGACCGGTCGAAAAGGGTCAGGCGCAGCGTGCCTTCCAGCGCCTGGATGGACTGGCTGACCGCCGACTGCACGCGCTGCAGCTTGCGGGCGGCGGCCGAGAAGCTGCCCGTATCCGCCACCGCCACGAGGACGCGGAGCTGGTCCAGGGTCAAGGGATCGAGCATGGGCTCACTCCAGGGCCGTGCGGACCTTGCTCAGGCCCGCGGCAGGGAGGCCGGGGATGCCTCGGCCAGCGAAACGGCCGGCGGCGCGCCGGCCGCCTCCTCCAACTCCACCGCCGCCATGCGCTCGGAGGCGCGGACGATCTTCTCCGTGGTGATGTCGATCATCCGCACATCGTCCTGCATGTCGGAGAAGTGCTTCTTGAGCTTGGCCACCCGCGTGTCGAGGCGGCCGACCTCGGTGGCCATGCGCTTCACCTCGTCCTGGATCCGCCTGGCCTCGGCCCGGATGCGCACGTCCTGCATCAGCGCCCGCATCGTGCCGAGCACGGCCCAGAGGGTGGAGGGCGAGACGATATAGACCCCCATCCGCGCCGCTTCCTCGACCAGCGGCGCCTGGGTGGCGTGCAGTTCCGCATAGATCGCCTCGGAGGGCACGAAAAGCAGTGCCCCCTCCGCCGTCTCGCCGGGGATCAGGTACTTGGTGGCGATGTCGCCGATATGCTTGCGCATGTCGCTGGCGAAGGCCTTGGCGGCGGCGTCGCGCTCCCGCCCCTCGGAGTCGCGCTGGTTCAGCCAGCCCTCCAGCGGGAACTTGCTGTCCACCACCACCGGGCCGGGCGGGTGTGGCAGGTGGATCAGGCAGTCGGCGCGGTGCCGGTTGCTCAGCGTGTGCTGCCAGGAATAGCCGTCCGCCGGCAGCCGGTCCTCCACCAGCCGGCGCAACTGCACCTCGCCGAAGGCGCCGCGTGACTGCTTGTTGGCCAGGATGCCCGACAGCGTCGTCACCTGCGCGCCCAGCGCCTCGATATTCCCGCGCGCGGCGTCGATCACCGCCAGACGCTCGCCGATCGCCTTGGCGGTTTCCTGCGTGGCGGCGAACTGCTCGGTGAGCTGCCGCGCCACCCGCTCGCTCTGCCCGGTGAGCGCGGCGTTCAGGCGTTCGTTCTGCGCTGCCACCGCCTCGTTCACCCGCCGGCCCTGCTCGATCAGGCTTTCGGTCATGGCCTGGGTCGCCTGCGCCAGCCGCTCGGCCAGCGCCGCCTCCTGCGCCCTGGCCCGCTCCGCCGCCAGGGCCTGGGCCTCCGCCAGCCGCTGGTTCTGCGCCGCCAGCGCCGCCTCGACCTCCCGCGCCTGCTGTGCCAGTTGCTCGCCGACACCGGACTGAATCGCGCCCAGCCGCTCCACCAGGGGCATCAGCGTTTCCGCCGGCAGGGCGGCGGGAGAGGGACGGCGGAAGAGCAGCAGGAGCAGTGCCGCCAGCCCGGGCAGCAGGACCAGAAGGATCAGCCAGGTTTCCAATCCGGAACTCCCAAAACTCGGTATCGCCGCGGATTCGGCGGGAAACGGCGCGAAAGGACGCGTTTCGTTCCCCTGTTTCCTTATGGACTCTGTCCGGCTCAGGCCCAAGGGCAAAACCCGCCGCTTCTGTCGCCGGCAGTGCCCGGGCGCCTGCAACCAGCAAGCGAATCCTTCCAGGATCATCCGCGTGTGAGGATTTATGTTGCGGCCGTCATGAAACGATTCAGTAATGCGCCTGGATCGATCCTCCTCTTGTGACCCCCCTCATGAGGACGCCCGCATGCCAAGGAAAAGCCTTCTCCCGGAACTGGTCGGAACGCTGGCCGTCACCGGCACGCTGCTCATGGTCTATCTGGCCGCTTTCCTGGTGATGGAGGATCAGATGGACCATGGCACTGCCTGGCTGCCCGTCCGCGTCGCGCTGAACGAGGGGCCGCCCGCCGTTCTGCCCTGGGAGACCACCGGGGGCTCCGCCATCTCCCCCTGATCCCCCCTTGCCCTTCCCGCCAGGGCGTCAGCGCGGCCGGCTCTCTCCCGGTCTGGAGTGCTATCCTTCGGGGAGATCGTGCAATTTCCTAAAAAACGCCGATTCGCCGTGATTTACGCCACAGCAAAACGGATTATCGTGGCCTCTTACGATTCTGTTATCGGAAGGTGTGACCATGAAGCCGACCCGGCGCGATGCCCTGTTGCTGGCCCCTGCCCTGGCCGCCGGCACGCTCCTCGGGCGCCGCGCCCTGGCCCAGGCCCCTCAAGGGGCCGCCGGCGTCACCCGCGGTGGGGTGCTCACGGCGCATCTGGCGGGCGAGCAGCGCATCCTGAACCCCGCGCTGCGCGCCTCCACCGGCGTCTACATCATCACCAGCAAGATAATCGAATCCCTGGTGGACCTGGATGCCGAGGGCAAGCCGGTCGGCATCCTGGCCACGGGCTGGGAGGCGGCGCCGGACGGCAAGACCATCACCTTCAGGCTGCGGGAGGGCGTGAAGTGGCATGACGGCAAGCCCTTCACCGCCGCCGACGTGCAGTACAACGCGATGGAGCTGTGGAAGACCCAGCTCAACTACTCCACCCAGTTGCAGCAGTACCTGACCGCGGTGGACACGCCGGACGAGCACACCGCCGTCTTCCGCTACTCCCAGCCCATGCCGCTGAACCTGCTGCTGCGCGCGCTCTGCGACCTCGGCTATGTGGTGCCGAAGCACGTCTTCGCCGGGACAAACGTGCTGGAGAACCCGGCCAACACCGCCCCGATCGGCACCGGCCCCTTCCGCTTCGTGCAGTACGAGCGCGGCCAGTACGTGATCGCCGAGCGCAACCCGGACTACTGGCGCCAGGGCTTCCCCTATCTCGACCGGATCGTCTGGCGCTTCATCAACGACCGCTCGGCGGCCTCGGCGGCGCTGGAATCGGGGCAGATCCAGGTCTCGGCCTATAACGGGCTGCCGATGGCCGATCTCGACCGGCTGGCGAAGGACAGCCGTTTCACCGTGACCACCCGGGGCACGGAGGCGAACGCCTTCAACAACACGCTGGAATTCAACCACCGGCGCAAGGAGCTGTCGGATGTCCGGGTGCGCCGGGCCATCGCGCATGCCATCGACGTGCCCTTCTTCATCGAGAACTTCCTCTACGGCCAGGGCCGCCCGGCCAATGGCCCCATCCCCTCCTCCTCCACGGCCTTCTACCCGGCCGACGTGAAGTTCCCGTATGCCTTCGACAAGAAGAAGGCCGAGTCCCTGCTGGACGAGGCGGGCTACAAGCGCGGCGCCGGCGGGGTGCGCTTTACCCTGCGCCTCGTGCCGATCCAGAACGGCGAGGATGTGCCGCTGCTCGCCACCTACATCCAGCAGTCGCTCCAGGCCGTGGGCATCCGGGTGGAGATCGTGAACCTCGACATCGCCGGCGCCCTTTCGGCCGTGTACCGCGACTGGAACTTCGACCTGGCCACGGGCTGGCACCAGTACCGCGGCGACCCCGCGGTCTCCACCACCGTCTGGTACCGTTCCGGCAGCCCCAAGGGCGCGCCCTGGACCAACCAGTGGGGCTGGAAGTCCGAGACGATCGACGAACTCACCGACCGTGCCGCGGCGGAGCTCGACCCGGCGAAGCGCAAGGCGCTCTATGCCGAGTGGACGAAGGAGATCAACGAGGCGCTGCCGATCTGGATGATCACCGAGCGCGAGTTCCAGACCGCCGCCAGCAAGCGGGTGCGGAACGGCATGAACTACCCACGCTGGGGCTCCGGCGACTGGCACGACACCTGGCTCGCCGCCGGCTGATCCGGTGCGTGTCCTGGCGCTCGCGGGGCGGCGGCTACTGGCCAGCCTGCCGACCCTGCTGATCATCCTGGTCGGCCTGTTCCTGCTGCTCCAGCTCGCCCCCGGCGACACGGTGGACGCGCTGATGGCGCAGATGGGCGGCGGTGACCCGGTGCAGATGGAACAACTCCGTCAGTTCTACGGGCTCGACGCCCCGGTGGCGGTGCAGCTCGGCCGCTACCTGATGCGGCTGGTGCGGTTCGACCTGGGCTTCTCCGCCATCTACGGACAGCCGGTGGTGCGGGTGATCGGGGAGCGCCTGCCGGTCACGCTGCTGCTGATGGGCTCGGCGCTCTGTTTCTCCTTCGCGGCCGGCACGGCGCTGGGGGTGCTGGCGGCACGGCGGGTGAACCGCTGGCCGGACACGCTGATCTCCACGCTGGGGCTGGTCTTCTACGCCACGCCGTCCTTCTGGTTCGGGCTGATGGGCATCGTGCTCTTCGCGGTCCATCTCGGCTGGCTGCCGGCCGGAGGGTTCGAGGAGATCGGCGCGGGCCATACCGGCCTGACCCGCGCGCTGGACATCGCCTGGCACCTCGTCCTGCCCACCGCGACGCTCGCTTTGATCTTCCTCGCCACCTATCTGCGGATCATGCGCGCCGCGATGCTGGAGGTGATGACGCAGGACTTCATCCGCACCGCCCGCGCCAAGGGACTGGGCGAGACCGGGGTGGTGGTGCGCCACGCGCTGCGCAACGCGCTGCTGCCGATGGTCACGCTGGTGGGGCTGCAGGCCGGGACCATGCTGGGCGGCTCGGTGGTGGTGGAAAGCGTCTTCGCCCTGCCCGGCCTCGGCCGGCTCGCCTATGACGCGGTGGTGCAGCGGGACCTGAACATGCTGCTCGGCATCGTCTTCACCTCCGCCTTGCTGGTGATCGTGGTGAATTTCTGCGTGGACCTGCTCTACGCGAAGCTCGACCCGCGCATCGCCGCCGACCGCTGAACGAGGCCATGGACGCTTTCCGACGCTATCTTCGCAGCCCGCCGGCGGTGATCGGCCTGCTGCTGCTGGTCCTGGTGGTGGCGGCCGCCCTGGCCGCGCCGCTGCTCTATCCGGACGACCCGCTGCGCCTGGCCGGGCGGCCGCTGCAATGGCCCGGCGCCAATCCGCGCTTCCCGCTGGGCACCGATCCCTCGGGCCGCGACATCGCGGCGCAGATCCTCTACGGCGCCCGCGTCTCGCTGCTGATCGGCATCGTCGCCACGCTGATCTCGATCGCCATCGGCATCGTGGTGGGCGCGCTGGCGGGCTATTACGGCGGCTGGGTGGACGATGCGCTGATGCGCGTCACGGAGGCTTTCCAGACCCTGCCGAACTTCCTGCTGCTGCTGGTGCTGGTGGCGGTCTTCGGCTCCGACATCGTGACGGTGACATTGGCGATCGGCCTCGTCTCCTGGCCCGCCACGGCGCGGCTGACCCGGGCGGAGTTCCTGAGCCTGCGGCAGCGGGAATTCGTCCAGGCCTGCCGCACGCTGGGCATGGGCAACCCGCGCATCATCTTCCGCGAGATCCTGCCCAATGCCCTGCCGCCGGTGATCGTCTATGCCGGGGTGGTGATGGCGACCGCGATCCTGCTGGAAAGCGCGCTGGCCTTCCTCAACCTCTCCGACCCGAACATCGCCTCCTGGGGCAACCTGATCGGCGCGGGCAAGGGCGTGCTGCGGGCGCAGTGGTATGTCTCGGCCATCCCGGGCGTGGCGATCCTGGTGGCGGTGCTGGCCGTCTCCCTGGTGGGGCAGGGGCTGAACGATGCGCTGAACCCCCGCCTGAAAGGGCGCGGCCCATGAGCTGCCTGGAGATCCGCGGCCTTTCCGTCGCCCTGCCGCCGGGCGCCGACCGGCCCTATGCCCTCCAGGACGTGTCCCTGACGCTGGAGAAGGGGAAGATCCTCTGCGTCGTAGGGGAAAGCGGCTCGGGCAAGTCCATGACCGCCGGCGCGGTGATGCGCCTGCTGCCGGAAGGGGTGCGCGTCACCGCCGGGCAGGTGCTGCTGGCGGGCGAGGATCTGCTGACCAGGTCCGAGGCGGAGATGCGCCGCCTGCGGGGGGCGCGCGTCGCGATGATCTTCCAGGAGCCGATGACGGCGCTGAATCCGCTGCGCAGCATCGGCGACCAGATCGGCGAGAGCTTCCGCATCCACACCAGCCTTGATGCCGCGGAGATCGAGCGCCGGGTGCTCGCTTTGCTGGAGGAGGTGCGCATCCCCGATCCGCGCCGGGCGCTGAAAGCCTATCCGCACGAGCTGTCGGGCGGGCAGCGGCAGCGCGCCATGATCGCCATGGCCCTGGCGCTGGAGCCGGAGGTGCTGATCGCCGACGAGCCGACCACGGCGCTCGACGTCACCACCCAGGCGCAGATCCTCGCCCTGATCCGCGACCTGCAGGCACGGCACGGCACGGCGGTGCTGTTCATCACCCACGATTTCGGCGTGGTGGCGGAGATCGCCGACCGGATCGCGGTGATGCGGCAGGGCGTGGTGGTGGAACAGGGCGAGGCCGGGGACATCCTGAACCGGCCGGAGCATCCCTATACCCGCGCCCTGATTGCCGCCGTGCCGCCGCTGCGCCCCACCGCGCCGGATGGCCCGCCACGCCGCGCCGCGCCGGCGCTGATGGTGCGGGGGGTGAGCAAGACCTATGGCAAGGCGGGACTCTTCCGCCGCAACCGGCGCATCGTGAAGGCGCTGGACGATGTCAGCGTCAGCCTGCCCAAGGGCGGCACGCTGGGCATCGTGGGGGAGAGCGGCTCGGGCAAATCCACCCTGGCCCGCTGCGTGGTGCGGCTGCTGGACCCGGACGAGGGCAGCATCCGCCTGGGCGGCACCGACCTCGCGAAGCTCTCGGCGCGCGAGATGCGGGCGGAAACGAAGCGCATCCAGATGGTGTTCCAGGACCCTTTCGCCTCGCTGAACCCCCGCCGCCGGGTGGGCGAGCTGGTGGCGCAGGGGCCGATGGTGCATGGCACGCCGCGCGCGGAGGCCATGGCCCGCGCCCGCGACCTGTTCGAGCTGGTCGGGCTGCGCCCCGATGCCATGGACCGCTACCCGCACGAATTCTCCGGCGGGCAGCGGCAGCGCATCGGCCTGGCCCGGGCGCTGGCCTTGCAGCCCGAGGTGCTGGTGGCGGACGAGGCGGTCTCGGCCCTGGATGTCTCGGTGCAGGCGCAGGTGCTCCGGCTGCTGGCGGGGCTGCGGCAGAGGCTCGGCCTCTCGGTGCTGTTCATCACCCATGACCTGCGCGTCGCGGCGCAGATCTGCGACCGGATCGCGGTGATGCACCGGGGCCGCGTGGTGGAGGAGGGTCTGGCGGTGCAGGTCTTCGGCGATCCGCAGCACGACTACACGAAATCGCTCCTGGCCTCGGTGCCGGGGCGCGGCTGGACGCCGCCGGGCGATCTCGCCCCGGTGCCGGAGGAAATCGCGTGAGCGGCCTCGCGGCGCTGGAAGCGGAGGTCCGCTGCGACCTCGCCCGGCTGAACCACCCGCCGGCCAACTGGCCCCTCGGCATCCCCCTGGGTGACGGGGCAGCCGACGGGGCGCCGGTGCTGGACGTGCTGGTGGTGGGCGGCGGCATGTTCGGGCAGACCGCCGGCTTCGCGCTGATCCGCGACGGCATCCGCAACATCCGTATCGTCGACCGCGCCCGGCGCGGCGAGGAAGGCCCCTGGGGCACCTATGCCCGCATGCCCACCCTCCGCTCGCCCAAGCACCTGACCGGACCGGATCTCGGCATCCCCTCCCTCACCTTCCGCGCCTGGTGGGAGGCGCAGCACGGCGCCGAGGGCTGGGAGAGGCTCTACAAGATCCACCGGCTGGACTGGCTCGCCTATCTGCTCTGGCTGCGCGACGCGGCGGGCATCCCGGTGGAGAACGAGACGGCGCTGACCGCGCTGGAACCGGTGGCGGCCAGGGGCGCGGGGGATTGCTCCGCGCCACGCTGCGCGGCCCGGGCGGGGAGGAAAACCTGCTGTGCCGGCAGGTCGTACTGGCCGGCGGGCGGGACGGTGCGGGCGGACCGAACATCCCCGCCTTCCCTTCCCTGCCGGCCGGGCTGGATGCGGCGGCGCGTGCCACGGGCCGGGTCTTCCACTCGGTGGACCTCGCCATCGATTTCGAACGCTTCCGGGGCGGGCGGATCGCCGTGCTGGGTGCCAATGCCTCGGCCTTCGACAATGCCGGCACGGCGCTGGAGGCCGGCGTCGCCGAGGTCACCATGTTCGCCCGCCGCGCCTTCCTGCCGCAGGTGAACAAGACGCGCGGCATGGTCTTTTCCGGCTTCCTGCGCGGCTTCGGGCGGCTGGACGATGCGACGCGCTGGCGCTTCCTGACCTATACCGCCGGGGAGGCCTCCCCGCCGCCCCATGAATCCGTGCTCCGCTGCGAACGGCATCCCGGCTTCCGGCTGGTCTTCAACGCGGGCTGGCGCGACGTGGCGGCGGATGCGGAGGGCGTCACGGTCACCATGGCGGAGGGGTCGCAGCGCTTCGACGCGGTGATCTTCGGCACCGGCTTCACGGTCGATCCGGCCCGCATGCCGGAACTCGCCGCCTTCCGCGACGCGATGCAGCTCTGGGGCGGCCGCGTGGCGCCGGAGGAAGCCGCGCGCTATCCGGAACTGGCGCGCGCACCCTATCTCGGCGAGGGATTCGAGCTGACCCCGCGCGACCCCGCCTCGCCGCTCGCGGGCGCCCTGGCGCGGCTGCGGCTGCTCGGCCCCGCCGCGGCCTCCAGCCACGGTATCCTGTCCGGCGACATCCCCGCCGTGGCCACCGGCTGCACCACCCTGGCGCGGGAGATCGGCCAGGCGCTCTTCGCCGAAGAGGTGGAGCGGCACTACGATGCCGTCGTCGCGTTCGAGGAGCCGGAACTGGCCCCGACGCCCTATTTCGTGCCGCCGGAGCAGCGCCTCCGTCGCGGCTGAGGAGTTTCCGATGTCGCAGGACCAGACCATCACCCCGATCATCGAGCGCCGCCGCATCGAGGCGGAGTTGCTGAAGGAGGTCTACGAGACGCTGAAGGCGAAGCTGGGTCGGGAGCAGGCGCAGGATCTCATCGCCGAATCCGTCCGCCGCTCCGCCATCGCCCAGGCCGCTGAATTCGCGAAATCCGCCCCCGGCGGCACCAGCCTGCAGAGCTTCGTGGACATCCAGCGCCACTGGACCGCCGGCGGGGCGCTGGAGATCGAGACGGTGGGCCGCGACGCGACGCATTTCGCCTTCAACGTCACCCGCTGCCGCTATGCCGAGATGTACAAGGCGATGGGGCTGGGCGAGATCGGGCACCTGCTGTCCTGCCAGCGCGACGGCGCCTTCTGCGAGGGCTATGACCCGAAGCTGAAGATGGAGCGGACGCAGACCATCATGGGCGGCGCCTCGCATTGCGACTTCCGCTACCGCTATGAGGAAAGCGCCGCCTGACACCGGTGGCCGAAAGCGACGGGGGAGCGGCATTGGCCAGCGAAGGGCGCATCATCTGCATCGGCGGTGTGCTGTGGGAGACGAGCTTCCTCGTCGATGAGATCCCCGGCCGTGGCATGAAGCTCCTCCCACGCGGGATGCAGCAGATCGCCTCCGGCATGGCGGTTAGCGCGGCGGCCGCGATCGCCCGGCTGGGCCATCCGGTGGAGCTCTGGTCCCTGGTGGGGCAGGACGCCAACGGGCGGGCCTGCCTCGACAACCTGGCCGCGGACGGCATCGATGTCGGGCACCTGCTCCGCCTGCCGGAGGCCCGCACGCCCGTCTCGACCATCCTGGTGGACCCGGCGGGGGAGCGGCTGGTCGTGCCCTATTTCGACCCCCGCCTCTATGCCGCACCGCTGGCCCTGCCGCTGGAACGGCTGGAGGGGGCCGGGGCTGTGCTGGTGGATATGCGCTGGGCCGATGCCGGGGAGGTCGCGATGCGCCATGCCCGCTCCCTCGGCGTGCCCACGGTGCTGGATGCGGACCTCGCCCCGCCGGAGCGCCTGCGCCGCCTGATGCCGCTGGCCGACCATGTGCTCCTGTCCGAAGTCGCCCTCGACGCCCTGTCCGGCGGCCAGCCGCCCGACGGGGCGCTGCGCGGCCTCATCGCGGAACTGCCCGGGGCCGCGGTCGTCGGTGTCACGCTCGGCCCGGAGGGGGCGCTGGTCTGGGAGCGCGCGGCGCCGGATCTGCTCCAGTCCTTCCCGGCGGAACGCATCCAGGCGGTGGACACGCTCAACGCGGGCGATATCTGGCACGGCGCCTATGTCCATGGGCTGGTGCGCGGCCTCGGCACCAGGGAGCGGGTGCGCTTCGCCCATGCCGCCGCGGCCATCAAATGCGAACGCCCCGGCGGACGCCTGGGCGCGCCCACACTGGCGGAGGTGCTGTCCCGCCTCGGCTGACCCCGTCCCCCCCGGTTGCCATCCACCCCCGGAACCGCCATATGTCGCCTCGGAAGGCCGGCCGCGGACGGGCGCCTCGCCAACCCGGTCAGGTCCGGAAGGAAGCAGCCGCAACGAGTTTCCGCCCGGGTCGTGTGTCGGTCTTCCACCCCGAGCAGGACCGCCTTCCCCCGCCGGTTCCGCAGTCGCCCCACCTGTCGTCCACGACGCCCTTTCCCCGGGACCGGATGCCCAGCGACCTTCCCTCGACCGAGAACGAGATCCCCGAGCCGCCCGCCGAGGGTCCCGGCCTGTTCGGGGAGGCCCCGGCTTCCCCGGCCCCCGGCCCCCTTCCTCCGCCGGCCGCCGCTCCGGCGCCCGCGGAGGCTCCGGCCCAGCCCTACCGCGTCCTCGCCCGGAAGTACCGGCCCAGCAGCTTCGCGGATCTGGTCGGGCAGGACGCCATGGTCCGCACCCTGCGCAATGCCTTCGCGCAGAACCGCATCGCCCATGCCTTCATGCTCACCGGCATACGCGGCGTGGGGAAGACCACCACCGCCCGCATCATCGCCCGCGCGCTGAACTGCACCGGGCCGGACGGCCAGGGCGGCCCGACCGTGGAGCCCTGCGGCGTCTGCCCCGACTGCCGCGCCATCCTGGCCGACCGGCACCCGGACGTGATGGAGCTGGACGCCGCCTCCAACAACGGCGTGGACAATGTGCGGGAGCTGCGGGAGCAGGTGCGCTTCCGCCCCGTCCAGGGCCGCTGCAAGGTCTTCATCCTGGACGAGGTGCACATGCTCTCCGGGCCGGCCTTCAACGCGCTGCTGAAGACGCTGGAGGAACCGCCGCCCGGGGTGCGCTTCATCTTCGCCACCACGGAGCTGCGCAAGGTCCCGGCCACGATCCTGTCGCGCTGCCAGACCTTCCACCTGCGCCGCATGTCGCAGGCGGAGCTGGCCGGCCTCTTCTCCCGCATCGCGGAGAAGGAGGGCGCGAGGCTGGAGGACGAGGCGCTGGCCATGATCGCCCGTGCCGCCGACGGCTCGGCCCGCGACGGGCTCTCCCTGCTCGATCAGGCCATCGCGCTCTCCGAGGATGGCGGCAGCGTCACCGCCCAGGCGGTGCGCGACATGCTGGGCCTCGCCGATCGCGCCCTGGTGCTGGATGTGATGGAGGCCGCCATGCGCGGCGACGTCGCCGCCATGCTCGCCACCATGGACCGGGCGCATGAGGTCGGCGCCGATCCGGGCGTGCTGCTTTCCGACCTCGCCGACCTGACGCACCAGCTCACCCGGCTGCGCTCCGTGCCCACGCTGCGCAACGACCCCACCCTGCCGGAGGAACTCCGCGGCCGTGGCGCCGCCCTGGCGGACAGGCTTTCCATCCCCGTGCTGGGCCGTGCCTGGCAGATGCTCCTGAAAGGGCTGGAGGAGATCGCCCTCGCCCCCGACCGCCGCGCGGCGGCGGAGATGGTGCTGATCCGCCTCGCCCATGTGGCGGAGATGCCGACGCCGGGCGAGATCCTGCGCCGCCTGCAGGAAGGCGGCAGCGTCCCGGCCCGCGCCCCCTCGCCGGGAGGCGGCCCCGCCCCCAATGGCGGCGCCCGCATGGCCGGTGGCGGCGGTTCCATGATGGCCGCCGGTGGCGGCGGGGCGGTGGCCTATGCCGAGGCCGCGCCCGCACCGCAGCCCGGCTCCTTCCGCGAGGTCGTGGCCCTGGCCTCGGGCCGCAAGCCGATGCTGCATGCCCATCTGGTGCACAGCGTCCGCCTCGTTTCCTTCGGGCGCGGCCGGCTGGAGCTGAACCCGACGCCGCAGGCGCCACGCGACCTCGCCGCCCAGCTCACCGCCCTGTTGAACGAGGTGACGGGTCAGCGCTGGACCGTGGTGCTCTCCAATGCCGGGGGCGAGCCGACCCTGGCCGAACAGGGCAAGGCCGTCGCCGCGCAGGCCCGCGAACTGGCCGAAAGCCACCCGCTGGTCCAGGCCGTGCTGGCCGCCTTCCCCGGCGCGAAGATCGAGGATGTGCGGGACAACACGCTGGACGAATACGGCCTGCCCCCCGCCGCCGCCGAGGAAGCCGCCTTCGGCACCGCCGGGATGGAGGAAGGCGACGACCGCGAGTTCGCCCCGCCGGATGCCGAGCCCGCCGGGATAGACGATCTCGACTGATCCGGACGACGACCCGGTCTGGCGTCGCTCTGTCCCGGGGGACAAGGCTCCGCCTTTTCCCCCGGCCCCCTTATCCGCCAGGACCCTGAGGGTCCTGGACCTCCCATTCGTTGGTACTTCCTGCGCCCGGATCACACCGGAGAGCTTGGCTCTCCGGCGACTGCCGGTGCCACCAGCGCGGAGAAGGATTCTTTCTTTTCGGGAGCTGCGCTGATCCACCTGCGCTCAGGAATCGGACGGCAGACTGACGACCACCATCGGTGCCAACGAAAGCCCGGGGTCCGGGGACCGGCTTCGGTCCCCGGCGGAGAGGGTGTGGGAGAGGCAGCGCCTCTCCCACGGAGGCATCCGGCGGCGACGCCGCCTCAGGACATGGCGGGCGCCGAGGGCATCGGCCCGTCGGGCAGCGGGATGAATTCCTGGTCGTCCGCATCGGGCAGCTTCATGCGCCCGGCCCGCCAGTCAGCCGCCGCCTGGGCCAGCCGGTCCTTCGAGGAGGAGACGAAGTTCCAGTAGAGATAGCGCGGCCCGACCGGCTCGCCGCCCAGGATCATCACGGTCGCCTCGCCGATGGCACGGAGCGAGGATTCCCCCCGGCCCAGCACCAGCATCCGCCCCGGCCCGTACTGCACGCCGCCCATCTCCACCGCGCCTGTGGCCACATAGAGCGCGCGTTCGGCGAAGCCCGCCGGGATCTCAGCCCGTGCCCCGGCTTCCAGCCCGAGATGCACGTAGAAGAGCGGCGAATGGGTGCGCGCCGCGGCATTCAGACCGTAGGCGCTGCCGGCGATCACCTGGCCATGCACACCACCTTCGCTCCATTGCGGCAGGTCGGCGCCGGCGTGATGGGAAAAGGCGGGGTCGGTCTCCTCCGCCCCGCTGGGCAGCGCGACCCAGGCCTGGATGCCATGCAGGCGGTCGCCTTCGGCGCGCGCCTTCTCGAATCGCTCGCTATGCGTGATGCCGCGCCCGGCCGTCATCCAGTTCACCTCGTTCGGCCGGATCGGCTGCTTCGAGCCGATGCTGTCGCGGTGCATGATCTCGCCGGAGAAGAGATAGGTCACGGTGGAGAGGCCGATATGCGGGTGCGGCCGCACGTCCAGCGACCGGTCGATGCCGGGGGCGAGCTCGATCGGGCCCATATGGTCGAAGAAGACGAAGGGCCCGACCATGCGCCGCTTCGCGAAGGGCAGGACGCGCCCGACCTCGATTCCACCGCCCAGGTCGCGGCGGCGCTGCTCGATCACCAGTTCCACCAGAGGTTCGGCCATGGGTCTCTTCTCCGCCGGAAGGGGAGTCAGCCTATCCCCCAATAGGCGTGATGGTCGAGGAAAGCGCGCAGGGCCGGAAACCCTGCGCGCCCCGGCAACCATGACGGCCCGTTGCCGGCCGCGTCAGAGCGTGGCCCGCAGGCTGAAGCTCGCCACCTCGATATCGAAGCTGCCATCGGGGCCGATGGCGAAATGCGCGCGCACCTGCGCCGGCGCGCCATCCTGCAGGGCGCGGATCGCCGTGGTCATCTCCGGCGGGGTGCGGGTGCGGGCGGCCCAGACGGGGAACTCCATCCGCAGCCGGTGCATCCCCATCCCCTCCACCGCGAAGCCGGCACGGGCCAGGGCCGCGACCCATTCCGCGACGCTGTAGTTGCGTACATGGGAAGCGTCGCGCAGCAGCTCCACCGCCTGGAGATGCGTGTCCAGCGCCCGTTCCGCCGACGCCACCGTGTCGATGAAGATCGCGCGCCCATCCGGCTTCAGCACGCGCCGCGCCTCGCGCAGCCCGGCCTCCATCTCCTGCCAGTGATGCGTGGTGAAGCGGCACAGCACCCAGTCGAAGGAGGCATCCGGGAAGGGCAGCCGCTCCGCCGGCGCCTGCTGCGTGGCGATGTTGGCCAGGCCGCGCTCCGCCGCCGTGGCGGCCACGGCCCGCAGCATGTCCGGCGTCACGTCGCAGGCCACGACCTCCGCCACATGGGGCGCGGCGCGATAGCTGACATGGCCGCCGCCGCAGCCGAGGTCGAGCACCCGCGCCCCGGACTGGCCGCGCAGGGCCTCCTCGATCCGGTCGAGATCCGCCCCGGCGCTGTGGACTGCGCTGGTGACGTAGTCCTGGGCCCGCGCCCCGTACTGGGCGGCGGCGAAGGCGTGCTGTGCGTGGCTCATGCGGGCTGTTCTCCGTGTCTGGCAGACTCCTTCTGCCCGTGTTCAGTGACTAGTATAAGTTGTCCGTTTATACGGGTATGAAAACTTCCCCCATCCAGGATTCCGCCCGCATGACCTCCATGGCATGACCCTTCCGGCCGAGCAGCGCCGGCTCCTCGGCGCCTTCCTGCGCGCGCATCGCGAGGCGCTGAGCCCCGAGGCCGCCGGGCAACCGACGAATCCCTTCGCCCGCCGCCGCACGCCGGGCCTGCGGCGGGAGGAGGTGGCGCAGCTCTGCGGCCTCAGCACCACCTGGTACACATGGGTGGAACAAGGCCGCGACATCGCCCTGTCCGCTGCCGCCCTGGCGCGGCTGGCCGACGCGCTGCGCCTGAATTCGCCGGAACGGCACTACCTCTTCGAACTGGCAAGGCGCCTGGACCCGGCCCCGCCACCCGCCGAAGCCGATGCCGCGGCCCCGCCCGAACTCCTCGCCGTGCTGGAGAGCCTGCCGCATCCGGCCTATCTGCTCGACCGGCTCTGGCATGTGCGGGGGCGCAACGCGGCGGCGGAGCGGCTCTTCGCGCCCTGGTTCGCCAGCAGCGAGCCCTGCCTGCTGCGCTGGGTCTTCCTCGACACCGCGGGGCGGCGCTTCATCCTGGACTGGGACAACCGCGCCCGGCGCCTCCTGGCGGAGTTCCGCGCCGACACCGCGCATCATCCGGAAGACCCGCCCATGCAGGCCCTGGTGCAGGAGCTGCTGCGGCACAGTCCGGACTTCGCCCGCTTCTGGAACAGCCACGCCGTGCTGGCGCGGGAAGGCGGTCTGCGCTGCTTCCTGCATCCGGAGGATGGGGAACTCCGCTACGAGCAGGTCACCCTGATCCCGGCGGCCCATCCCGAGCACAAGCTCGTCACGCTGCTGCCCGCGGCCTCCGGCTGAAGCCTTACGGCACGCGATGCGTGTCGTCCGGCCGCTGCGGCGGCAGCTTGATCGCCAGGACGCGGAACCGCCCTTCCGTGGCGTGGGAGCCGGCATGGACCGTGCCCTTGGGGATGGTGATCAGGTCGCCCGGCTTCACCTGCACCTCGCGGTCGCCCAGCCAGAAGGTGCCGCTGCCCGCCAGCACCAGCTGCACCTCGTTGGCATCGGCATGGTAGTGCTTGAAGACATTGCCGCTCTGCACCGCCACGGTGCCGTATTCCGTCGTGACCAGGGTCCGCGAGCGCAGGTCGGTGCCGCTGACCAGGGGGCCGATCTCCTCCTCGCTCAGCCCGGTCAGGTTGAGCAGACCCGGCGTCAGGGGAGGCGGGGCCGCCGGGCTGGCCGCCGTTTGGGCCCCCGCCGGGGTGGTGAGGCGCGGCAGGTCGGGCGCCGCCAGCAGCCCGGCCACGAAGCCGATGCCGAGACTGCCGCAGAGAAGCATGAGGCGCATGGTCGTTTCCCCTGGAATTCCTTTTGTTCCCAGGAGCATGGGGCCAGGACCACGGCTTCGGCAAGCATGCCGTGGCGATGCCCCTCAGCCCGCTGGCACCGAGGCGCAGAATTCCACCAGCCGGTCGATCTCGGCCTCGTTGTTGTAGTAGTGCGGCGAGGCGCGCAGCAGGCTGGGCAGGCCGCGCCTTTCGGCATCGATGCGCGTGCTGCCGGGTTCGGAGGCGCCGATGGTGATCCCCGCCTCCCCGGCCTGGGCAACCACGGCGCGGGCATCCCGCCCTTCCAGAGTGAAGCTGACGATGGCCGAGGGGTTCCGTCCCAGGTCGCGGAGCATGGCGCCGGGGATCGCGCGCAGCCCCTCCCGCAGACGAGTGGCCATGGCGTGGCAGCGCGCCTCGATCGCTTCCAGCCCCAATGTCAGCGCATAGTCCACCGCCACCCCCAGCCCGGCGCGGGCGGCGTAGTTGTTCTCCCAGGTCTCGAAGCGCCGGGCATCCGCGCGCAGCCGGCACTCGCCCCGGCTGACCCAGGGCGCGGCGAAATGGTCGATCATCACCGGCTCCAGCCGCTCCAGCAGCCCCTGCCGCACATAGAGGAAGCCCGTGCCGCGCGGCCCACGCAGGAACTTCCGCCCGGTGGCGGACAGCATGTCGCAGCCGAGGGCCTGCACATCCACCGGCATCTGCCCCACCGCCTGGCAGGCATCGAGGAGATAGGGGATGCCATGCGCCCGGGCGATCCGCCCGATCGCGGCAGCCGGGTTGGCCAGCCCGCCATTGGTCGGCACCCAGGTGACGGCGATCAGCTTCACTCTGCCATCGATCATCCGCTCCAGCGCCGCGAGGTCGAGTTCCCCAGTCGCGTCGCTCGGCACCACCTCCACCACCGCGCCGGTGCGCCGCGCCACCTGGAGGAAGGCGACGTAGTTCGCCGCGTATTCCGCCTCGGCGGTCAGGATGCGGTCCCCCGGACCGAAGCGGAGGCTGTAGAACGCCATCTGCCAGGCGACGGTGGCATTCTCGGTGAGGGCGATCTCCTCCGGCGCCGCGTTCAGCAGCCGCGCCACCGAGCGGTACACCCCGTCCAGCCGCACGGCCTCCTGCGCCGCGGCGGCATAGCCGCCGATCTCCGCCTCCAGGTCCAGATGCGCCTTGACCGCCCCGACCACCGGCACGGGCATCAGACCGGCCCCGGCATTGTGCAGATAGGCCCGCCGGGCCGTGGCCGGCGTGTCCGCCCGGACCCTCTCGATATCGATCATGCCACCCTCCGAAGCCGGCCTGGAACTCCGGGGCCAGCTTCATCCCCGCCGCCAGGGCTGCCAAGGCCACCAGCCGGCGCGACCGGGGCGGCCGCCCGGAATAAGGCACCGGAAACCGGGCGGGCCGGTGACGCAGGCCGACCCCTGCCCTAGATACCGGGGGAGACAGCTTTCCCCCCGGCGGCGGCCTCCGGCACGCCCCGGCAACCCTTAGCCAGGACATCCACGCATGAAGAACCTGACCAACATGCTCAAGCAGGCCCAGCAGATGCAGTCGAAGATGCAGGAGATGCAGGCCAAGCTGGAGGCCCAGGTGGTCGAGGGCCAGTCGGGCGCGGGCATGGTGAAGGTCTCGCTCTCCGGCAAGGGCGACCTCAAGAGCGTGACGATCGACCCCTCCCTGATGTCGGCGGAGGAGCGCGAGGTGCTGGAGGACCTGCTGATCGCCGCCCATGCCGATGCCAAGACGAAGGTGGAAGCGATGATGGCCGAGGAGATGCAGAAGGCCACCGCCGGGCTGAACATCCCCGGCATGGGTGGCGGCCTGCCGGGCGGCTTCAAGCTGCCGTTCTGAGCGGAGCCCGGTTGCCGGAGACGGTCCGGGGCCAATTCCTGGGGCCGCTCCCGGGAAGGCGGCGCCAGCGTGGCCCCCCGGCCGGAAGCGGTTCCAGCATCCGCGCCCCGGGGCGCCGGCAAGGCGGGGCCGGTGGCCCACCGCGACATGGGCCGGCACGGTGGGCACCCTCGCGGAACTCCCGGCCGATCCCTATATGTTCCGGGTATCGGTCAAGCCCGGTTCGCGCCCCGCGGCGGTGCGGAAGGTGCCGCGCGGAGCATGGAATGAGCCATCCCAACGACCCTGTCGAACAGCTTGTCGGCCTGCTGTCCCGCCTGCCCGGCTACGGCCGGCGCTCGGCGCGGCGGGCGGTGCTGAAGATGCTGCAGGACCCGCAGCGGCTGATGCTGCCCCTCGCCGACGGGCTGCGGATCGCGGCCGAGGCCGTGCGGCCCTGCGAGGTCTGTGGCAATCTCGACACCGCCTCCCCCTGCCATGTCTGCCGCGACCCGCATCGCGAGCGCGGGCTGGTCTGTGTGGTGGAGGGGGTGGCCGATCTCTGGGCGCTGGAACGGGCGGGGGCGCATCGCGGCCTCTACCATGTGCTGGGCGGCGTGCTGTCGCCGCTCGGCGGGGTGGGGCCGGAGGATCTGCGCATCCAGTCCCTGGTGCGGCGCGTGGCGGAGGATGGCATCCGCGAGGTGATCCTCGCCCTCCCCGCCACGGTGGAGGGCGCCACCACGGGCCACTACCTGCATGACCGGCTGCACGACCTGCCGGTGCAGGTCACGCGCCTCGCCCAGGGTGTTCCCATGGGGGGCGCACTGGATGTGCTCGACGATGGCACCCTCGCCGCCGCCTTGCGGGCACGCCGGCCGGTTTAGCCAGCCCCGTCCCGCGCGGCAGGATACGGCCGGGGCCACTGCCTTGGCCCTATCCCATCAGTCACAGTTTCCCGCCACGGGCGACAGGCGGCTCGTGAGACCGGACACATCGAAGGCCGCTACCCGCCCCTCCCCCGAACGCCGCATCAGTTCCACCGTGATGTTCCTGGCGGTCTCTATCCGCGCCAGCAACACGGCGGGCACGGGCGCATATGTTCGCTGCCGGTCTCCGGAAAGGCGCCAGACGCTGACCATGGCGGCATCCCTTTCGATCAGGACGGACACCCTGGGGTCCACGGAAGCGGCCGGCACCTTCCAGTCGATCCACAGGACGGCGTTGCCATTGCGGCAGCCGACCACAAGCTGCGGCCGTTGGCCATTCGTTCCACGGAAGGTTCTGGCCTCCACCCTGTGGACCGAAGTGACGATGTCCCCTCCACCGGGTGCCGCCACGTCGCCATCCTCGGACGATCGCCCCGGGGAGGGGAACTGCACGGGCGTTGCCAGGCCGGAGGGCAAATCCAGGGATCGCGCTTCCGGGAATGATACGCCCCGGAGTGGGTAAGCACGTGCCGCATCATCGGCCGCCCCGGCAGCGTCGGGGAGAATGTTCGATAGAACAAGGGCAAGAACCGCCAGCTTGGTCAGACTGCCAGCCGTCTTACGGCCGCACAGGGACATGGCAGTTTCTCCAGTTCAGGGAATGAGCAAAAGCTGCGGAACGCGACAGCCATCCCCCTGCTCTCAATGCAACCGCCACAACCCACAAGGCAACCATTGAAGGTATTTCTGCAAACATTCACACTTTTTTGTGTAAAATCTTAAGTTTCATACAACCATGGCGCCTCATATGGGTTCGCCCCCGAGAAGCCCCTCCTGGTCCGGTTCCGCCGCTACGGCACCGGCAGATCCGTCACCTCCGCCTCCACCCCGGCCTCGGCGGTGCCCAGGACGGTCAAGGCGTCGTTCTCCGGCACCACCTGTTCCAGGCGCAGGCTGGGCTTCGTCAGGGTCACGCGCAGCCCGCCGGTGAAGGCAGGGTCCGAGAGGCGGCGGCGCAACTCGGCCATGGCGCCGTCCATCACGTCCTTGAGGTCATAGACGGCGAGCTCGCTGATCCGCTCGCGGAGCTGGCGCTCGAAGATCAACGTGGCCAGCGACCAGGCCGTGCTGTCCAGGCTGCGGGCGAAACGCAGATCCTCCAGCCCGATCCGCGTGCCGCCCCGGCTCAGCACCGGCCGGGCCGAGAAGACCACCCGCCCCGTGGTGTCGGGCCAGAGGCCCGGCAGGTCGGCACTGAAGCGCACCGCCAGGGCGATGGCGGGGGCGCTGGGATACAGGAAGATCTCCTGCACCCGCAGCCGCGCCGTTCCCAGCGGAGTCTCGACCGGGATGTCGCGGTGACCGAATTCCCGCATCAGCCAGTCGCGGATCATGTCATAGCCGGCACGCACCGGAACGGAGAGACGCAGACGCCCGTCACGCTCGTTCCAGCGTTCCGGCAGGGTGTCGAGCGGCGGCAGGAAGCCCGGCGGCGCCTCCTCCGGCTTCCGCGAGGCGATGCTGGTGCGGGCGCGCAGACCCAGCACCACCCGCAGCCGTTCGGGCTCCACGAGCAGTTCCGACAGGCCCACCGATTGCGGCTGGATGCCGATCCAGAGCGGCGGCGCGGCGGGAAGCTGCACCCGGATGTCGCGCGGCTGCCAGAGTTCCAGCGCCTGCCGGCGGATGGCGTCGCAGGGCATCAGCTTGGCGAGTTGTTCCGGCAGGCCGCGCAGGGCCGTCTCGATCTGCGCCCGGACCCGCTCCTCGATGCCGATCCAGACGCCGCCGAGGATCTCCAGCCGCGGGCTGCGGGTCCAGCGATAGTCCACCGCCATGTCCACCACGGGGCACCAGCCCCGGTCGAGGGTCAGGCCCAGATCCGCCCGCACCATGGCGGCGGCGTCGATCTTCTTCTCGTCGAGCGACAGGAACTCCGCCAGCCCGCCGCCGAGCCCCACGGAGCCGGAGACGGAGAGCGGCACCTGGACCCGCAGCCTTCCCCCGGCATCCGAAAGGACAAAGCCTCCCTCGCGCCGGATCACCAAGTCATAAAGCGTTTCGGCATCCGCCTCGCTCGCTTGGCGGAACTCGGCCGGAACAGCCCGTTCGGCGGCTTGGCGCAGCAGGCCGAAGGGCAGGCGCAGTTGCAGGGCGACGGCACTCTCCCTCGCCGGCAGGTCCAGCCGGGCGGCGCGGCGCTCAGGTTCAGTGGCCAGCAGCATGTCCCGGTCCCGCAGCCAGAGGAGCCCACCCGCGGCGGCGAGGAGAATCAGGCCCGCCAAGAGCCCACGCGCCAGCCGGCGCGGCCACCGCCGGGACGGGGTGCCTGTCGCCTTGCGTTCCGCCACGGTCAGCGCGACAGGCCTGGGCGACAGGCCGGGGGCGACGCCCCGCGAAGGCAGCCCGTCACGCCTCTCCGCCCCCATTCCTCTGGGCACGCGGGCCGAAATGCTCCGTCAGGAAATCGATCAGGGCGCGGGTCTTGGGGACGGGCAGATGCCCCGGCGGCTGCACGGCATGGAGGATGAGTTCCCGCCCGCGGAATTCCGGCATCACCTCCACCAGCCGCCCTTCGCGGATGGCTGTCTGGGTCAGGTTCAGCGGCAACAGGCAGAGGCCGGCGCCATCCAGCGTCGCCTGCATCAGCACATCCACGTTGTTGACGGTGAAGCGGCTGGTGACCGGCACGGACACCGCGCCATCCGGTCCCTCGAAGCTCCAGGTCTGCCAGGCCGTGCCGATCAGGTGCAGGCAGGCATGCCGCGCCAGATCGGCCGGGTGGCGGGGCGTGCCGTGCTTCTCCAGATAGGAGGGCGAGGCACAGAGGAGCATCCGTGAGGTCGTGATCCGGCGGGAGATCAGGCTGGAATCGGGCAGGCGACCGACCCGCAGCACGAGGTCGTAGCCTTCCTCCACCAGATCCACGACACGGTCCGTCAGCACCAGCTCCAGCTCGATCTCCGGATAGCGGGCGAGGAAGGTGCTGACGAGCGGGGCGAGATAGTGCTGGCCGAAGGAGACGGGCGCGTTCACCCGCAGGCGCCCGCGCGGGGTCAGGGCGCCGACGCTGGCCTCCTCCTCCGCCAGGCCGATCAGGTCCAGCACCTGGCGGGCCCGCTCCAGGAAGACCTGCCCCTCGGATGTCAGGCTGACGCGGCGGGTGGTGCGGTTCAGCAGCCGCACGCCCAGATGCCGCTCCAGCTCCGCGACATGGTCACTGGTGGCGGAGCGCGACAGGTCCATGGCCTCGGCGGCCCGGGTGAAGCTGCCGGTTTCCGCGACCTTGGCGAAGACCTCCATGGCCTGCAGCTTGTTCATGGCCGTCCGGGGTCTCCGCTGTGCCGGGGCGGCTGTCAACCGTTGCGCACCACCGTGCCCGCAACGCCCCCGGCGTGGATCATAGGGCGTCCGGTCCGGGCCGGTGTCGTTCCCCGCCTTCACAATGGTTCGAGAGCGGGGGTTCGAGAGCGGGGGTTCGAGAGCGGGCGAGCCGGGGAAGGTTTCCGGCCCGCCCGCGGAGCCCGCATGAAGAAAGGGCGCCCCCATCCGGAGCGCCCTTGCATCGTATCGAGAGGGAGGGAGCCGCCTTAGCCGAGCCGGGGCGGCTGCTGCGGGTGGCCGGAAAGCCAGTCCAGCAGCAGCAAGATCCAGAGCGGGGAGGACGCGCTGTTCGTATCGTTTCCGGATTCCATGGTCCGACGTCCTTTCAAAAGGCTGGCCGAAAGGCCGGCGGTCAGCGCGAGGCCACCAGGGTGTGGTGGAAGGTGCGGGCCTGGGTGCCGTAGCCACCGCCCACCGCACTGGAACCCGAGCCCGAGAAGTCGGTGGGCGAGGCGCCGATGCTGTTCTGGCTGAGCATCACCTGCTCCGCCGCCAGGGGAGAGCCGATGCCGACGGCCGAGGAACCGGCATTGCTGGTGTTCCGGGGGGTGGAGCCGAACAGGGCATGGGTGGTCGCCTCATAGGAAGGCGTGCCCTGAATGCTGGAGGAGCCGGCGTTGGAGAAATCCGTCACCTCGGCGGCCCCGGCGAAGGGAGCGGCGAAAGCGCCCAGCGACAGGGCCAGGGTGGCAGCGGCGATACGGGAAGAGATGCGGGACATCGTCTGGCCTCTTTGAGCCGGTCGGGCCTGATTGCCCGTCGGTAAGGACGATATGCGCCGTGTTTGGCATCGCGAGAACGGGCAAAAAACTGATTGTACCGATCAGTTCATGTGATGCTCAGGAGGTTTCTTCAACCTTTCGCCGCTACCGGTCCCTCCCGGGCCGGGAGCACCGGATAGGCGCGTGAACGGGCCGATCCGGGACTGGCGGAGCAGGAAAGTCGGGAAAGAGGCCGCTGTCGGCGGCGCCATGGAGTAGGGCACCGGATAGGAAGGGGAAGCATCGGCCAGGGGCCAGGGCCGGCAGGAAATCCCGCACGGGGTGATCCGGCCCGGAAGAAGCCCGGGCCGGATCCGTCGTCTCAGGCGGCGGCCTTGATGGCGGCGGCCTTCACATCCTCGCCCACCGCGCTGGCGAAGGTCTCGAAGTTCTTCTCGAAACGCCCCTGCAGGTCGGCGGCGGTGCGGTCATAGGCGGCCTTGTCCGCCCAGGCGGCGCGCGGGTTCAGCACCTCGGAGGGCACGCCCGGCACGTTCTTCGGGATGGACAGCCCGAAGAAGGGCTCCGTCTCGAACTCGGCCTGGGCCAGCGAGCCGTCCAGCGCCGCGCGTAGCAGGGCACGGGTGTGCTTGATGCTCATGCGGCTGCCAGTGCCATAGGCGCCGCCCGACCAGCCGGTGTTCACCAGCCAGCAATCGGCGCCGTACTTCTCGATCAGCTCCGAGAGCATCTTGCCGTACACCTCGGGGAGGCGCGGCAGGAAGGGTGCGCCGAAGCAGGTGGAGAAGGTCGCCTGCGGCTCCTTGCCCAGCCCCTTCTCCGTGCCAGCGACACGCGCCGTGTAGCCGGACAGGAAGTGGTACATGGCCTGGGCCGAGGAGAGCTTGCTGATCGGCGGCAGCACGCCGAAGGCGTCGGCCGTCAGCATCACCACGTTCTTCGGCACCGCGCCCATGCCGCCCGGCTGGGTGTTGGGGATGAACTCGATCGGATAGCAGGCGCGGGTGTTCTCGGTCAGCGAATTGTCTTCGAGATCGAGGTTGCCGCGCTCATCGGCCACCACATTCTCCAGCACCGTGCCGAAGCGGTGGGAGGCGTTCCAGATCTGCGGCTCGGCCTCCTGGCTCAGCTTGATGACCTTGGCGTAGCAGCCGCCCTCGAAGTTGAAGACGCCCTTGTCCGACCAGCCATGCTCGTCGTCGCCGATCAGCTTGCGCTCGGGATCGGAGGAGAGGGTGGTCTTGCCGGTGCCGGACAGGCCGAAGAACAGCGCCGTGTCGCCATCCTTGCCGACATTGGCGGAGCAGTGCATCGGCAGCACGCCCTGGGCCGGCAGCAGCCAGTTCATGACGGTGAAGATGCTCTTCTTGATCTCGCCGGCATAGGAGGTGCCCGCGATGCAGATCAGCTTCTTCGCGAAGGAGAGCGCGATCAGCGTGGTGGAGTTGGCGCGGCCGCCATGCTCCGGCTTCGCCTCCATCTCCGGCGCGTGCAGGATCACGTAGTCCGGCTCGAAGGAGCCTCCCCCTCGGCCAGTTCCTCCACCGGCGGGCGGATGAACATGTTGCGGGCGAAGAGCGCGTGCCAGGCATTGGTGGTCACCAGCCGCACCTTGATCCGGTGCGCCGGGTCGGCGCCGGCATAGAGGTCCTCGGTGAAGAGCTCCTCGCGCTGGCCGAGCCAAGCGCGCACATCGGCGGTGAAGCTTTCGAACTTCGCCGGGTCGAGCTTCTGGTTGACCTTGCCCCACCAGATCTCCTTGGAGATCTCGGGGTCGTCGGCCACGAACTTGTCCTGCACCGAGCGGCCGGTGTGCTGGCCGGTGACGGCCATGAAGGCACCGTCCGCGGAAAGCCGGCCCTCGCCGCGCCGAAGGGCATGGGCGTAGAGACCCGAGGCCGTCAGATTCGCGTGAACCGTGTCGGCCGAGACGCCGGTACCCTTGAGAGCCGTGAGGGGCGTGACTGACATTCCGGCATGACCTCCTGAGAGAAGACGGTGGCTGAGTCCGCAGCCATATAAAAGATCCAGCCTCGCCTTGCTATCCCAGCATGTGGTCACGGGGGTGGATTTCCGATAAAAAACGTTTCCTCGTCTCAATAACGTCGATTTTCGCAACGGTTTCCAGCCGCCAGCGGGCGTCTCAAACCTGCCGGCCGAATCTCACAACAACGCGAGCAGCTCCTCCCGCAGCGCCTCGGGTGAACTGGCAGGGACCGGCAGGGGCAGCCTGACCACCGCCTCCTCGAGGCCCAGATCGGCCCCGTCCACATCCAGGCCGAGCAGCCTCCACTCCCCTGCCCTGCCCCCGGAAAGACGGGCGCCGGCGGCCGCCAGGGCCGTGGCGTGTCCGGCGTTCAGCGCCTCCAGGAGTTCCGCCTCGGCGCCGGCCAGGGCCGCCACCGCGCCCGGCTCCGGGGCCAGTTCCCCACCGCGCAGGCGGCGGGCCTGGGCGAAGCCCGCGACCAGCAACGCGCCGCCGGGCCGCACCCGCCAAAGGTCGAAATCGCCGAATCCCGCATAGAGCGCGGCATAGGGATGCCGCAGCAGCCAGCGCGACTTGAGCGCATCCGCCTCGTCTTCCGGCACGGGGATGGCCAGGCCGGTCACCGTCACGCGGGGGGCGGTCTGCGGGTTGATCTCCGGCGCGGGGCCTGTGAAGAGCAGGGCACAGCGCGGCTCGGCCATGAGATGGCGGGTGTGCTCGGACAGGGTCGAAAGGAAGAGCAGGACCGAACCGTCCGGCGCCACGGCGGGGGTGACGAGGCTGGCGAAGGGCTGTCCGCCGGCCTGGGTGGCCAGGGTGGCGGCCGCCGCGCCCCGCATCAGGCCCCTGGCCCTCGCACCGGCCGCGAAACCATCCTCGTTGCCGCTCCCCGGTTGCGCCACAATCTACCTCCAGTATCCAGAACCCAAGACCACGGAACGCCTGGACTCCCCTATAACATGCCTCAGACCATCGCCCTCGTGGATGACGACCGCAACATCCTCACCTCGGTCTCCATGACCCTGGAGCAGGAGGGCTATCAGGTGCGGACCTATACGGACGGGGAAAGCGCGCTGCAGAGCCTGCTCGCCCGGCCGCCCGACCTCGCCGTGCTCGACATCAAGATGCCGCGCATGGACGGGATGGAGCTGCTGCAGCGGCTGCGCCAGCGCACCAGCCTGCCGGTGATCTTCCTGACCTCGAAGGATGACGAGCTGGACGAACTGATGGGCCTGCGCCTCGGTGCCGACGACTACATCACCAAGCCCTTCTCCCAGCGCCTGCTGCTGGAACGCATCCGCACCTTGCTGCGGCGCAACGAGGCCTCCCGCGCCGAAGGATCGGGCGTGGCGGCCACCGGCGTGCTGTCGCGCGGCGACCTCGTGCTGGACGAGACCAAGCACACCTGCCTCTGGAAGGGGCAGCAGGTGCAGCTCACGGTCACGGAATTCCTCCTGGTCAAGGCGCTGGCCATCCGCCCCGGCATGGTGAAGAACCGCGACCAGCTCATCGACGCCGCCTATGGCGAGAACATCTATGTGGATGACCGCACCATCGACAGCCATGTGAAGCGGGTCCGCAAGAAGTTCCGCGTGGTTGATCCGGAATTCTCCCAGATCGAGACGCTCTACGGCATCGGCTACCGCTACAAGGAGGCCTGATGCCCGACGGCAGCGCCCCCCTCGGCCCCGCGGCCTCCCCGCCGGGCGGCCCCGCCCATGACGCCGTCGCGGCCTCCGCCCGCGACGAGCGGCCGCGCGGCTGGCTGGGCATGCGCCGCAACGTGTCGCCGCTGCTGCGGCGCATCCTGCTGCTCAACGCGCTGCCGCCTTTCCTGCTGGCGACCTCGCTGCTCTACCTCGACCAGTACCAGAACGGGCTTCTGGCCGGAGAGGTGCAGGCACTGCGCACCCAGGCGCGATCTATGCCAATGGCGTGGCCGAGGCCGCCGTCCGCATCCAGGACGACCATCCGGTGCTGGTGCCCGACATCGCCCGGCCGCTGCTGCGCCGCCTGACCGAGCCGAGCCCGGCCACCCAGGCCAAGCTCTTCGACAACAACGGGCTGCTGGTGGCCGACAGCCGGGTTCGGGAAAGCGCCAACGGCAATATCGTCGCCGAGCCCCTGCCCCCGCCCAGCCCGCCCGGCCCGGTGGGCGGCTTCGCCGACCGGCTGATCACCACGCTGCTGCGCTGGGGCGTGCCGCGCGCGCCGGACGACGTGGTGGTGGATGTCGGGCCGGATGCCCCTTCCTTCGACTGGCAGCCGGAATTCAACAACACCGCCGGTGGTCCGGACCGGCGGGAGGAGCTGCGCTTGGCGCTGGAGGGCGGCGTGGACCCCTATGTGCGCCGCACCGCCGACGGGCGCCTGCTGGTATCCGTGGCGGAACCGGCGCGGCGGGCCAACCAGCCGGTCGGCATCGTCCTGCTGACCCGCGAGGCGCGGGAGGTGGACCAGCGGCTGATCGAGATCCGCGGCTCGGTGCTGGCACTCTTCTCCATGGCACTGGTGCTGACGGTCGCGTTGTCCCTCTATCTGAGCCGCACCCTGGCCTCGCCGATCCTGGCACTGGCCTCCGCCGCCCGGGCCATGCGCCAGGGCAAGGGCCGCGCCGGCTCCGTGCCGCAACGCCTGCTGGAGCGGGGCGACGAGATCGGCACGCTGGCCCGTGCCTTCCAGGAGGCCGCAACCGCGCTCTGGGCGCGGGTGGACAGCAACGAGCGCTTCGCCGCCGATGTGGCGCATGAGCTGCGCAACCCGCTGACCTCGGTGCGCTCGGCCATCGAGACGCTGCGGCGGATCGAGAACCCGGAGCACCGCGCGCGGCTGCTGGCCATCATCGCCGAGGATGCGGTGCGAATGGACCGGCTGATCGGCGACATCTCCGATGCCTCCCGCGTCGATGCGGAGCTCTCCCGCACGGCGACGGAACCGGTGGACATCGCGCCCATCCTCTCGGCGCTGACCGAGCTGCATGCCGCGACGCGCGAGAACAGCCCGCTGGGCGAGGACGCGCCGGTCATGGTGCTGGAGGCACCGCCGAAGGGCCTGGTGGTGCGCGGCGTCGAGGGGCGGCTGGTGCAGGTCTTCCGCAACCTGCTCGGCAATGCCGTCTCCTTCTCCCCGCCCAGGGGCACGGTCTGGGTGAAGGCGCGCACCACGGGCAACGTGGTGGAATTCGCCGTGGAGGACGAGGGCCCCGGCATCCCCGAGGCGAAGCTGGAGAACATCTTCGACCGCTTCTACAGCGAGCGGCCCAAGGGCGAACAGTTCGGCCAGCATTCCGGCCTGGGCCTGTCCATCTGCCGGCAGATCGTGGAGGGGCTGAACGGCCGCATCACGGCCGAGAACCGCCGTGGCGAGGATGGCGGCATCGCCGGCGCCCGCTTCGTGGTGCGCTTGCCGAAGGGCTGATCCGGACCGGCGCCCGTCAGAGCAGGGGGTGGCGCAGCGAGGACAGCCCGCGGAACCAGCTTTCCCATTCATCGGCCGGCAAGGGGCGCCCCAGATAGAAGCCCTGCGCCTCGTCGCAGCCTTCCTGGCGCAGGCGATCGAGGATCCCCGGATTCTCCACCCCTTCCGCCACCGTGGTGACGCCCAGGCCGCGTGCCAGGCCGATGATGGCGCGCACGATGGCGGCATCCTCGCGCTTCTGCGGCAGGCCCTGGATGAAGGAACGGTCGATCTTGATCCGGTTGACCCGGAAGTGGCGCAGGTAGTCCAGGCAGGAAAAGCCGGTGCCGAAATCGTCCAGCGCGACGCTGACGCCATCGCGGCGGAGCGCGTCGAGGGTCTGGGCGGTGCTGGCGCTGCGGTCCATCACCACCCCCTCGGTCAGTTCCAGCTCCAGCCGCGACGGGTCGATGCCGGCGGCCTGGGTGGCCTGCATCACCAGGCGGTGCACGTCCTGCCGGCGGAACTGGTTGGGCGAGACGTTGATGGCGACGCGCAGGGGCGGCAGGCCGCGCGCCTCCCATTGCCGGATCTGGGTGCAGGTCTCGTTCAGCACCCATTCAGTCAGCAGCACGATCAGCCCGCCATCCTCCGCGGCGCTGAGGAAGCCGGCGGGCGAGCAGAGGCCGTGGCCGGGGCGGTTCCAGCGCAGCAGGGCCTCCAGCCCGATCACCTGCCCCGAATGCAGGTTGACCTGGGGCTGGTAGTGCAGGACGAACTGGCCGCCGGCGATCCCTTCCCGGATCCCCGCCTCCAGCGACTGCGCCTGTTCCAGCCGGAGCCGCAGGTCCGGGCGGAAGAAGCGGTAGCCGTGGCGCCCCTCGGCCTTCGCCTGGTACATGGCGAGGTCAGCGTTCTTCAGCAATTCGTCGATGTTCGAGGAATCGCGGCCGCAGACGGTGATGCCGATGCTGGCGCTGATGTTGACCTGGTGCCCGCGCACCTGGATCGGCTCCGCCAGGACCTGGCCGACCGAATCCGCCAGCGCCGCGGCCTCGCGGGTGTCGGAGATGCCTTCCTGCAGGATGGCGAACTCGTCGCCGCCGAGGCGCGCCACCGTGTCGTGCTCCCCCACATGCGTGCGGAGCAGCCGGGCCACGGTGATCAGAAGCTGGTCGCCGAAATCATGGCCCAGCGAATCGTTCACGTTCTTGAAGCGGTCGAGATCGAGAAAGTGCAGCGCGCAAAGGCGGCCGGAGCGCGCGGCCCGCTCGATGCCTTCCTCGATCCGCTGCGCCAGCAGGGAACGGTTGGGCAGATCGGTCAGCGCATCGTGGCGGGCCAGGTGGTGCAGGTGGCGCTGCGCGCTCTTCTGGTCGGTGATGTCGAGCGAGGTGGTGAGCACGTTCACCACCTCCCCGATGCTGTTGCGGAGCGGCGACTTGGTGGTGAGCTGGGTGCGCAGCACGCCATCCCGGTCGATGAAGTTCTCCTCGTAGCTCGGCAGGGCCGCGCCACGCTCGAAGACCAGGCGGTCGAACAGCACGTCGCGCTCGATCTGGTCGCGCGCCGTCAGCTCCTTCATCGGCAGGCCGACGCATTGCTGCACGCTGCGCCCGACATGGCGCGCATAGGCGGCATTGGCGAAGCGGCAATAGCCTTCCGGATCGGCGGTGTGGACCAGCACGGGCATGGTGTCGATGATCTGGGCCAGCAGGTCGGCCCGCTGCGGTGCCGCCCCGGGTTCCCTGACGCCGCCATGGATCTGGTCGTTGGCGGGCGGCGGGGGGAGGGATGGCGCGCGGCGTCCAGCAGGTCGCGGACCTGATTCTGGAATTCCGCATGCTTGATCGGCGTCTGCAGGAAGCCGGTCGCGCCGGCCTCCAGCGCCCGGATGCGGAAATTCGGGTCGTCATAGGCGGTGATGACGAGGATCGGCGTGGCGGCGCAGCCGGCGATGGCGCGCACGGAACGGGTGAAGTCGGCCCCGTCCATGCCCGGCATCCGGTAGTCGGTGATGATCAGGTCGGGGCGATGATGCGCGATCCAGGCCAGGGCGGCATTGGGGTCGGCGAAGGCCTCCGCCGTGGTGCCCTGCGTGACCGACTTGGCCAGCATCGTGAAGACTTGCCGATTCGTATTCTGATCATCGACAATCGCAATGACTGGCATCGGCCAAATACATCCACATCCGGACCTTGATCCAGATCGACCCGAGTGACGTGCATCGTGCTGGATGTTTTCATTTCATAGTGAAAAAACGCAATAAACTCAACTTAAAATTGCCGTGTTCAAAGACCGGACGCCTGATGCAGCCGAACGTTACGCGGCAGGTACCTTGCGTTGGTTGTGCCTTGAATGCCCAATGGCTGATTTTCTAACTTGAAATTGCAACGCCTGTTCCGGCCCGCCTGCCGGGCGGCGGGCCTCAGCCCGCCGAGGCGTCTCCGGCATCGCCGAAGGCCATCCAGCCGCCATCGACGCTCAGAACCGTTCCGGTGATGTAGGAGGCAGCCGGCGAGCAGAGGAACCAGGCGGCCTCGGCGAGTTCCTCCGGCTCCGCCAGGCGGCCCATGGGGATGCGGCGCCGGATTTTCGCCCCGTCCAGCCGCCCCTCCGCTTCCAGCTTCGCGACCAGGGCGGTGCGGACATAGCCGGGGGCGATGGCATTCACCCGGACGCCCTGCCCCGCCCATTCGCAGGCCATGCCGCGCGTCATGGCGACGATGCCCGCCTTGGCCGCGCCATAGGCGTTGCGGCGTGGCAGGCCGGTCAGCCCGGCGATGGAGGCGAGGTTCAGGATGGCGCCGCCGCCCGATTCCGCCATCGCCCGCGCCGCCTCGCGGGAGGCGGTGAAGCTGCCCTTCAGGTGCACCGCCAGGATGCGGTCGAAGGTCGCGACATCCTGTTCCAGCGTCGGGCGCTGCGGGTCACCGATGCCGGCATTGTTCACCAGCACGTCCAGCCGCCCGAGCTGTTCCAGCGTGTCGCCGACCATGCGGATCACCGCCGCCTCCTCGGCCACATCGGCGGCCAGGGCGACATGCCCGCGGCCGAGCTCCCAGGCGCGCTCCCGGACCCGTTCCTCCGCCAGGTCGGCCAGGACGACGCGGCAGCCGGCGGCGGCGAAGCGGCGGGCGATGGCCCAGCCGATGCCGTCCGCCGCGCCGGTGACCAGGGCGACCGGCTTGCGGCCGGCGCTCATGCCGGCCGCGCCTCGCCCGGCTTCCCGAAGCCGGGGCGCGGGATCAGGTTCATGATGCCGCGGGTGAAGCCGCCATCCACCACGATCTCGTCGCCGCTGACATAGGCGGCGCGGTCGCTGGCCAGGAAAAGCACGGCATCGCGGATATCCTCCGGCTGGCCGATCCGCCCCACCGGCACCACGGCGTTGCGGCGCTCCGTCACGCCCGGCGTGTCGTAGAAGCCCTGGCTGAGCGGCGTCACCACCATGCCGGGGCTGACCACGTTGCTGCGGATGCCGGCGGGGCCCCATTCGGTGGCGATCTGCCGTGACAGCATCACCGCCCCGGCCTTGCTGACGCTGTAGGCGCCGCTGAAGCCCTGGGCATGGCCGGCGGCGATGGAGGCGACATGCACCAGCGCGCCCCGCCCCGCCTGCCGCATCTGTGCGCCGAAGGCCTGGGAGCAGAGGAAGTAGCCGGTCAGGTTCACCGCGAGCAGCGCGTTCCAGGCGGCCAGCGTCAGGTCTTCCAGCGGGCCGGGGCGCAGCAGGGCGGCGTTGTTCACCAGCACATGGGCGGGGCCGAAGGCCTCCTGGCTGGCACGGGCTGCGCCGGTCACGCTCTCCGGGTCCGAAACGTCGCAGGCCAGGGCGAGCGGGGCGGCGCCCAGCGCCCGCGCCGCCGCCAGGGTGCCGTCCATGGCCTCCGCCGTGCGGTCCAGCAGCACCAGCCGCGCCCCCGCCGCGGCGAAGCCCAGGGCGATGGCGCGGCCCAGCCCGCCGCCCGCGCCGGTCACCACGCAGATCCGGCCTTCCAGGCCGAGCCAGCTCGTCTCCGTCATGGCAGCGTGCTCCTCAACCGGCCAGGGAAGGCATGTTGGCGCGCAGGATCAGCCGGTTCTCCTGCGCCACGATCAGCTCGGCCGAGGCCCTGAGATAGGCGGGCCAGTCGGGATCCCTGTCGCGCTCGGCGTGCCGGCGCTGGAACTCGCCCATGTCGTCGAAGCCCCAGAGGTGAACCACCTGGTTCAGCGGCCCGACGGCGCTGGTGAAGATGCCCAGCGGCCGGCCCAGGTAGCGGAGCTGCACCGGCATGGCGAGGCGGTCGAAGACCTCCAGGAACTCGCCCATGCGGCGCAGGCGGATGGTGTAGGTGCGCAGATCGACCAGCGGCTTGCTGTCCGTCATGGGCGGGCTCCTTCTCGTGCTTCAGCTACGGGTGATGGGGCAGCCGCCATCGGCGATGGGGCGGAAGGCCTCTTCCGCGCCGATGGCGGAGACCAGCTTGTAGATGTCGCCGGCCTTCTGGCTGTCCCCGGGCGGCTTCACCTGGAAGAGATAGGCCGGGTGGAGCTTGCGCCCGTCGGCGCGGATGCTGCCGGGGCCGAAGGCATCGTCGTCGGTGGGCAGGCGCTTCATCATCGCCACGGTCTCGCGGCCGGAGGCCTTGGCCTTCCCGACACCGAGTTCCTTCACCGCCTTGAGGTAGTGCAGCAGGCCGGAATAGTCCCCCGCCTGGCTCATGTTCGGGAAGGTGTTGGCGGGCAGCTTCGGCCGGATGCGCTCCATGAAGGCGCGGGTGCGGTCGTTCAGGTCCCAGTAGAAGGTCTCGGTGAGCGTCAGGCCCTTGGCCACCGGCAGCCCCATGCCGAGAACGTCGGTGATGTAGCCGACCATCGCCGCCATGCGCACGCCGCCGCGCGAGAGGCCGAATTCCTGCGCCTGCTTCAGGCAGTTGATCAGGTCCGTGCCGGAATTGGCGAAGGCGATGACATTGGCGCCGCTGCGCCGCGCCTGCAGCAGGAAGGAGGTGAAGTCCGTGGTGCTGCCATAGGGATAGCGCACGGCGCCCAGCACCTTGCCACCCGCGCTTTCCACGAAGCGCGTCGCATCCGCCTGCGCCGCATGGCCGAAGGCGTAGTCGGCGGTGACGAAGAACCACTTGTCGCCGCCGGTCTTCACCAGGCTGGTGGCGGTGGAATGCGCCAGGCACCAGGAGTCCCAGGACCAGTGCAGCGTGTTGGCGGAACAGGCCTTGCCGGTCAGGTCGGAACTGCCGGCGGAGGTGACGATGGAGACCTTGTCGCGCGCCTCCACCAGATCCCTGGCGCCCAGCGCCACGGAGCTGTTGCCGACATTGGTCAACACATCCACGCCGCCCTGGTCGAACCACTGGCGGATGATGGAAAGGCCGATATCGGCCTTGTTCTGATGATCGGCCACCAGCAGTTCCACGCGGATTCCCGGATTCTGCGCGGTGAACTCGTCGATCGCCTGCTGCGCGCAGGCAACGCTGGTCGGGCCTTCCACGTCGCGATAGACACCCGACATATCGGTGATATGGCCGACCCGGATCGTGCTGGCCGCCTGCGCGCGGGATGGCCCCGTCGCCAGCATGGCGGCCGCGGCGAGGCCGGAGGCCAGGATGTCACGCCTGTTCCACTGCATCTTGTCCGTTTCCCTGTTCTTGTCGTGGTTTTCGTCGCCGCTTCCGGCGCCGCTCAGTGCGGGGCGCCGGCCGTCTCCCGGCCCGTCCGGGCATCCTGTGCCGGCGCCATCTCCTGGCCCGCCAGGTGGTGGCCCAGCACGTAGCCGAAGGTCAGGTGCGGCCCGAGGGTGATGCCCGCGCCGGGATAGTTGCCGCCCATGATGCTGGCCGCGTCATTGCCCAGCGCGTAGAGGCCGGGGACCGCCTGCCCGTCCTCACCCAGCACGCGGCAGGCGGCGTCGGTGCGGATGCCGTTGAAGGTGCCGAGGTCGCCGACATAGAGCTTCACCGCGTAGAAGGGGCCTCGCTTCACCGGCGCCACGTTCGGGTTCGGCTTGTGCGCGGGATCGCCGAGGAAGCGGTTGAAGGCGGTGCTGCCGCGGTGGAATTCCGGGTCCTCGCCCCGCTCGGCAGTAGCGTTGTAGCGGCGCACCGTCTCCTCCAGCCCGGCGGCGTCGATGCCGGCCTTGCGCGCCAGATCGGCAAGCGTCGCGCCCTTCAGCAGGTAGCCGCTGCGTGTGTAGAGGGAGAGTGGCATCGGCGCCGGCTTGGCGAAGCCCAGCCCGTATTTGCGGATCGTGGCATGGTCGGCGATCAGCCAGGCGGCGGTCTCGCGCTCGCCCTCGCAGGTCCGCTGCATGGCGGCGCCGACATCGTGGTAGCTGTTGGACTCGTTGCAGAAGCGCTGCCCGTGGCGGTTCACCGCGATGATGCCGGGCTTGTAGCGGTCCACCAGATGCGGGAAGACGCCGGTCTTCCTGCCGCCGAGCGGCACCTTGGAGACGGGGATCCAGGCGGCGGCCTCGGGATAGTCGGTGACCATCCCGGCGCCCACCGTCCCGGCCAGCCGCGCGCCGTCGCCGGTATTGCCCGGCGGCGCGGGCGAGACATGCTCGCCGCCGCGCTTCACATGGCGGAACTGCTCCCCGGTGCGCTCCGGGTTGCGCGGATAGCCGCCCGCGGCCAGCACCACGCCGCGCCGCGCCAGCACGTGCACCGGCCCGTCCTTGCCCTGCACCACCGCGCCGGTGACACGGCCACCCTCGCGCAGCAGCTCGCGCGCCGGGCTGTCCGTCCAGATCGGGATGCCGAGGTCGAGCGCCGATTTCGCCAGCCGCGCGGCCAGCGCGTTGCCGGCGGTGAGCTGCACTCCGCGGCGATGCGTGGCGAGGTCCTTGAAGTGGCTGGCGAGCCGCTTGGCCACATAGGCGGCGGAGACGGGCGAGCGGGTGACGTTGAAGAAGTGCTTCAGGTCGGCGTTCGAGGAGTTGAACATCATCCCCAGGAAGGTGATCGTGCGCAGCGGCGGACGCAGCCGCGCCAGCTCCTTGCCGAGACGGCGCGCGTCATAGGGCGCCGCCACCACGGAGCGGCCGACCGCCACGCCGCCCTCCACATCCGGGTGATAGTCCGGATAGTCGGTGGCGATGAAGCGGACCTCGGTGTCCTTTCCGAAGAACTCGATCATGCGCGGGCCGTTCTCGAGGAAGACCTCGGCCTTCTCCGCATCGAAGCGGTTGCCCGCCTCGTGGCGCAGGTAGGTGCGCGCCGCCTCCTTCGTGTCGGCGATGCCGCGCGCCTTCGCCTGCGGGTTGCCGGGAATCCACAGCACGCCACCGGAGAAGGCCATGGTGCCGCCGAAGAAGGGCTCCTTCTCCACCACCAGCACGTCGAGGCCGAGCTTGCGCGCCGTGACGGCGGTGGAAAGCCCGCTGGCACCGGCGCCGATCACCAGGACGTCGCATTCGACGCCGCGCTGCGGGGAGGTGGATTCCGGGGAAAAGGGCATGGCAAGGGCGTTCCTGTCCAGCGGTGGTGGCCGGCCGGAGGCACAGGCCATGCCGCGATCGCGGCGGGGCCGGCCTGGAGCGGCGGGAGGGAAAGGGCAGGGGGGATGATGCAGGGGGGGGCATCGCCCCGGCCGGGGGAGATCAGGGCCGCTGGCTCATGGTGGTTTGCGGATCATGGATGCGGTTCCTCCTGGGCGGCGTCTTCGCCACGGGTTCCAGCCCCGGGGGGCGCCTCGATGCCAGGCAAGCTAGTCCTCGCTGCGCTGCACTCTCCATGGACACAACCCGGTCCTGCTTGCACTTTTCCCGGCCCCGTTTGGCGGGACAGGACAAGGGAAGGGTCCGGGGGAAGCAGTCCCGGCGGAACGCGGAGGAAGGACGCCATGGGAGGCAAGGCCCCGGAGAAGGGCACCGAGATCGAACGCTATGCCCTCTATGGCGAAAGCCTGGACGGCAGCGCGGTCCGCTTCCTGCACCTGGAGCCGATCCATGAGCGCAGCGGCGCGCATGGCTGGACCATCGCCCCCCATGCCCATGCCGGGTTGCATCAGATCCTGCTCGTCGAGGTCGGCGGCGGGCACATGCGGGCCGAGGCCACCCGTTTCGTGATCGAGCCGGCGGCGCTGGTGCTGGTGCCGGCAGGCATCGTGCATGCCTTCGGCTTCCGCCCGCAGACCGATGGCTGGGTGATCACCGTGGCCGATGCGCTGGTGGCGGAGGTCACGCGGGGCGACCCGGCGGTGGCGGCCCTGCTGCGGCAGCCCGCCTGCCTGGGCAGCCTGCCCGGCGCGGCGCGCGGCGCGCTCTCCGCGGTCTTCGCCGAGTTGTCGCGGGAGTTCCACTGGTCCGCCCCGGGGCGTTCCCTGGCCATCGAGGCCGCGCTGCTGCGCCTGCTGGTGCTCTGCCTGCGCGAGGCAGCGGAGCGCAGCGAGCTGCAAGGCGGCACGCGCAGCGCCGATGACAGGCTGACGGACCGTTTCCGCGCCCTGGTGGAGGAGGATTTCCGTGGCGGCGCGCCGGTCGCCGCCTATGCCGCCAAGCTGCATGTGACGGAGGACCGCCTCCTCGCCGCCTGCCGCCGCCGCCTGGGCGACACGCCGAAGGCTCTGGTCCAGCGGCGCGTCATGCTGGAGGCACAGCGATACCTGCTCTACACGAGCCTGTCCGTCGGGGAGATCGGGGCGGCGCTCGGATTCGAGGACCCGGCCTATTTCTCACGCTTCTTCCACCGCCATGCCGGGCGCTCGCCCAGCGCCTTCCGCACGGCGCAGATGCCGGAGATCTGACGGCGCCCCTTCCCCCCTCTCGCCTCCCGGCCGGTTTTCGCGCAGTTTAGGCAGCGAGGATGCAGAGTGCGAAACGGAGGCCCCGGATGTGCCGGGATGACGCCCGCCGGCCCGTTGCCGCATCCGCAGATCCGGCCGGAACCGCCGGCTGGAACCGAACGGCCATCGATGCGGCCCCGGAGGCGATCGCGCCTCGCCGGGCCGTGGGGACGGGAGTGGTATGATGCAGTTCTCGCGCCGCCTGCTGCTGGGCGCTTCCCTGACTCTTCCCGCCACGCTCGCCCGGCCCGGCCTGATCCGCGCCCAGGGCACGGCGCCCATCCGCATCGGCGAGATCAACAGCTACACCACCCAGCCCGCCTTCACCCTGCCCTATCGCGACGCCATGCATCTCGCGGTGGAGGAGATCAACGGCAAGGGCGGCGTGCTCGGGCGGCCGCTGGAGCTGATCACGCGCGACGATGCCGGCAAGCCGCAGGATGCCGTGCGCCTGGCGGGCGAACTGCTGAACGAGTCGAAGGCGGATGTGCTGGCCGGGGCCTATCTGTCCAATGTCGGGCTGGCGCTGGGCGAGTACGCCGCGCAGAACAAGCGCCTCTACGTGGCGGGAGAGCCGCTGACTGACGCGATGGTCTGGGAGAAGGGCAACCGCTTCACCTTCCGCCTGCGCCCCTCCACCTACATGCAGGCCTCCCTCCTGGCGGAGGAGGCGGCGAAGCTGCCGGCGAAGCGCTGGGTGACGGTGGCGCCGAACTACGAATACGGCCAGTCGGCGGTGAAGTGGTTCCGCCAGATCCTCTCGGCCAGGCGACCGGACGTGCAGTTCGTGGGCGAGCAGTGGCCCGCGCTGGGCCGCATCGATGCCGGCGCCACGGTGCAGGCGCTGGAGGGGATGAAGCCCGAGGGCATCTTCAACGTGCTGTTCGGGCCAGACCTGACGAATTTCGTGCGCCAGGGCAACACGCGCGGGCTGTTCGAGGGGCGCGGCGTCGCCTCCATGCTGACGGGAGAGCCCGAATACCTTGACCCGCTGGGCGACGAGGCGCCGGAGGGCTGGATCGTCACCGGCTATCCCGGCGAGGCGATCGACACCCCGGCGCACAAGGCCTTCGCCGAAGCCTATCGGGCCAAGGTCAAGACCAAGCCGATGTGCGGTTCGCTGGTCGGCTTCTCCCTGATCCATTCCATTGCCGCCGGCATCGCCCGGGCCGGGGCGCTCGATCCCGACAAGCTCGTGGAAGGCTTCCGCGGCGTGGAATTCGCCACGCCGGCCGGGCCGGTGGGCTATCGCGCCATCGACCACCAGAGCACGCTGGGCGTCTTCGTCGGGCGGACGGCGCTGAAGGGCGATGCCGGCGTCATGACCGACTGGCGCTATGTCGATGGGCGCGACCTGCTGCCGGGCGACGAAGTGGTGCGGAAGCTGCGTCCTTCCGAAAGCTGATCCGTCCGGCGTTGCGCCTCACGCGTCTGGCGTTGCGCTTTTCCCGGGGGACAAGGCTCCGCCTTTCCCCCGGCCCCCTATCCGCCAGGACGCTGCGCGCCCTGGACCCCATTCGTTGGCGCCTGCTGCGGCAGATCGCGCCGGAGAGCATGGCTCTCCGGCGACTGCGGGTGCCACAAGCGCGGACAAGGTGTTCTTTTTCTTTTCAGGATCCCCGCTGATCCACCCGCGCCAAGGGGACCAGCCTACAGACCAATGGCAGCCACCAGCACCAGCGAAAGCCCGGGGTCCGGGGACCGGCTTCGGTCCCCGGCGGAGTGGGGGTCCGGGGGCGAGGCGGAGCCTTGCCCTCGGAGGGCCACCACGAAGCGGAACGGTCCGCTCGTATCACCCCGGCCCGGCGATGCAGGCCGCCATGACCTGTTCGATCTCCGCGGCCGAGAGGGCACCGATCTCCGCGATGAAGACGATCCGCGCGCGGGGCAGGTCCGGCGGCGGCGGACCGGCCGGGGCCAGGGTTGCCCGTCCTCGGCGAGCTGGAACAGGAATTGGCGGCCCGGCTGCTCCACGGTCTCGAACAACCCCTTGGCGCGGGCGAGGCGGGGGGCGAGCCGGGCGATGGCCTGCTGCAACCGGGGCAGCGAGAGGGGCCGGCCGGAGGTCCAGCTCAGCGTCTCGAAACGGTCGGCGGATGGGCGGCGGCGGCCCGGGTCACGCGGCGCCGGCAGGTGGGCGGGGTCTTCCGGGAAGAGCAGTTCCAGCGGCACCCGGCCCTGCGGCGCATCGACGACGACCGCCGCCGGGCGCAGCGCCTTCACGGCGGCACGGACCGCGTCCCGCCCGGGGGCATCGGCGAGGTCCACCTTGCTCAGCGCCACCACATCCGCGGCACGGAGCTGGGCGCGGAGCAGCGGATCCTCCAGCGCCGCCGGCGGGGCGGCCGCATCCACCACGCAGAGCACGGTCTCCAGCGGCGCCTCGCGCCAGATCACCGGGTCCATGAGGTTGCGGACGATGTCGCCGGGCTCGGCCACGCCGCTGGTCTCGATCACGATGGCCTCCGGGCGCGGGTCGCGCCGCAGGAGGGTGGCCAGCGTGCGCAGCAGGTCGCCTTCCAGCGAGCAGCAGATGCAGCCGTTGGACAGGCTGACGACCCCGTCGCTGGCGCCGGCGATCAGCTCCGCGTCGATGTTGATCGCGCCGAAGTCGTTGACCACGGCGGCGATGCGCCGCCCCCCGGCATGGGCCAGGAGATGGTTCACCACCGTGGTCTTGCCTGCCCCGAGGAAGCCGGCGACCAGCAGGACGGGGACGGGCATGCCGCTCAGCGGGCGATGGCGGGGCGGCGCACCGGCCGGCCGGGCCGCGCCGCCACGTCCATCACGCCATCGGCGATCACCGGCTCGCCGCTGACGATCAGGTGCCGCACGCCTTCCGCAGGACGGTTCATCGCGGTGAACTCCGCCTTGTCGCTGAGCGTGTCGTAGTCGAAGACCACCACATCGGCATCGGCGCCCAGGGTCAGGCGCCCCTTGCCGGCCATGGCGGGCGTGCTGGCCTCTAGGATCTGCGCCGGGATCAGCGAGCACTTGCGGATGCCCTCGATCAGCGGCACCGCCTGGCGCTCCCGCACCCAGTGGCGGATGAAGCGGGTGAAGCAGCCGGCGGAGCGCGGGTGGGAGGTGGCTTCCTCCGGCAAGGGCCAAGCATCGCCCGTATAGGTGCTGCCATCCGGCATGCTCCAGGGCATCGCGTCCGAGGCGATGGCGCCGTCCGGATAGAGCACGGCCATGTCGAGCAGCTCGCGGTGGCGTTCGTTGTGCTCCGTGTCCAGCACGTGCCAGAGCACGAGCTGCGAGGGGTCCTCCGCCTGCGCCGCCAGCAGCTCCTCACGGTCGCGGAAGCGGTGGCCGTCCGTCACGCGCTGCACGGAATCATAGCCGAGGCCATTGCGGGACTCGAAATGCGGATCGCTGAAGAAGGCGGCCGCCAGCACGGTCGAACCGGTGCCGTAGGGATAGGCTTCGACGGTGATGTTCAGCCCCTTGCGCTGCGCGTTGCGCACCAGCTCGGTGCAGCGGGCGATGTCCGTCTTGCTGGAACTGTTGAAGTGGCAGATGTGCATGTGCGCGCCGGTCGCCGCGGCATAGCCGATCAGGCGGATATAAGCCTCGGCCGCGCTCTGCGGATCGATGCGCGCCATGTAGGCGACATGCGTGAAGGTCGGCACGTTCCTGGCGGCGGCGAGACGGCAGACCTCGATCAGCTCCTGCACGCCGGCGCCGGGCGCATAGGCGTTGAGGATGCCGATGCCGATGCCGCCCTCGTCGAGCCCCTGGGCCAGGCGCTCCAGGATGCCCTTCACCTCGGCCTCGGTCGCGATGTTGTCCATCCAGCGGCGGTCGCGCATGGCGCGGCCGAAGGCCTCCAGCGAGGATTCCTCGTTGGTGCCGACCATGGCGCCGATGCGGGCGAAGGCCCAGTTGGTGGCGGCACCGTAGTTCAGGATGCGGCCCTGTTCCGCCTGCCGCCGGTACCAGGAGGCGACGGGCATCACGCCGGCCTCCAGGTCGAGCGTCGTGGTCACGCCGTCGAAGGCCTGCATGCGGTCGGCGGGGATCGACTGGCCATGCGCGTGCAGGTCGATGAAGCCCGGCGCGACCACGAGCCCGGTGGCGTCGATCACACGCTCGGCGCCGCCCAGCCCGGTGCCGACAGCGGCGACCTTGCCATCCACCAGGGCGACGTCGCCCACGGCGTCCATCCCGCTCGCCGGGTCCACCACCCGGCCGCCGCTGATCACCAAGCCGCCCATTCCGTCACCTCGCGCGCCAGACATCCGCCCACGCACCGTGCCGGCGGCGACGCGTGCGGCCAGCCCGGTGCGGGCGCGGCACTAGAAACAGATTCTCCAGGGCTGGCAATCGCAGGGGACGGTTCCATGCGCGGGCCCAGGGTGCAAATCGTCCTGGCGGAGAGGGGGTTCCGGGGCGAGAGGCAGGGCCTCTCCCCCCGGGGCTGGCCACGAGGCGCGGCGCCGGACCCTCGCAGGCCCGTATTCGCACTTTGACGGCAAGAGCCCGCCGCCCTTAGGCTCAGCCCAGGGACAGGACAACACCAGCGCATCGCGGCTCCACCAGGATTTCGGGACACTGCGCAGTGGAACATGCGGGAAACGATGCGGTGCCTGTCCGCCATGATCCGGCGGCCGCCGCTTCCGTCCCGCTCGCCGGACGCGGATGCCGGCACGCCCTCCCCCCGACCAGGACCTTCGGAGAATGACGGCATGAGTGGCCATCGTCGCGACATGAAGCTCGGCTTGAACATCGTGGCCAACGGCGCGCACTCCGCGGGGTGGCGGATGCCCGATGCGCAGGAAACGGCGGCCATGGACTTCGCGCTCTGGAAGCGCCTGGCCCAGGCGGCGGAGCGGGCGCGCTTCCACTTCATGTTCTGGGCCGACGGCATCGCGGTCCGCCATTCCGCCAGGAGCGATGACGAGCTGAGCTACCTCGCCCGCATCGATGTCTTCGAGCCGCTGACGCTGATCGGCGCCCTGGCGGCGGTGACGGAGCGGCTGGGCTTCGTGGCCAGCGCCTCGACCACCTATAACGAGCCCTATCACATCGCGCGCAAGTTCGCCTCGCTCGACCATATCAGCGGCGGCCGCGTGGGCTGGAACGTCGTGACCTCCTGGAGCGAGCAGGAGGCGCACAACTTCGGCAGTGACCGGTTGCTGGCGCACGAGAACCGCTACCGCCGCGCCGAGGAATTCGTCGATGTCGTCTTTGGCCTCTGGGACAGCTGGGAGGACGATGCCTTCATCCGTGACAAGGTCTCGGGCCGCTACTTCGACCCGGCGAAGCTGCACAACCTGCGCCATGAGGGCGAGCATTTCCGCGTGGCCGGGCCTCTGAACGTCGCGCGGCCGGTCCAGGGCTATCCGGTGATCGCGCAGGCGGGCTCCTCCGGGCCCGGGCAGGTGCTGGGCTCGCGCATCGCCGACATCATCTACACGGCGCAGAAGTCGCGCGAGGATGCCGTCGCCTTCTACAGCAGCGTCAAGTCGCATGCCGCGGGCACGGGCCGCGATCAGGAGAGCATGCTGGTGATGCCGGGCATCATGCCGATCCTGGGCCGCACGCGTGCCGAGGCCGAGGGCAGGTTCGCGCAGCTCCAGGACCTGATCCACGAATGCCTGGGCCTGCCGATGCTGGCCTCCTCCTTCGGCGACCTGTCGGGCCTGCCACTGGACGGGCCGCTGCCCGCGCCGCTGGAGAACAGCAACGCGGTCAAGAGCGGGCACGAGAAGCTGGTGCGGATGGCCCGGCAGGAAGGCATGACGATCCGCAAGCTCTACCAGATCGTCGCCGGTGCTTCCGGCCATAACCTCGTGGTGGGCACCGCCGCCGACGTGGCCGACCTGATGGAGGACTGGTTCACCGCGCGCGGCTGCGACGGGTTCAACATCATGGCCTCCCACCTTCCGGCGCCGGCCTACGAGGCCTTCGAATGGCTGGTGCCGGAACTGCAGCGGCGCGGCCTGTTCCAGACCGAGTATGGCGGCGACGGCACCTTCCGCGGCAGCCTCGGCCTGGCGCGGCCGGCACACGGCTCGCACCGCAGGCGCGCCTGAGGCCATGATGCCCTTGTGAGCGATGTGGGCCTGGATGGAATGGAGGCCATCCGCCCGCGCGGTGTCAGCCCTGGCGCCGTGCCGGCACCTGTCCGGCGGCATGGTCGCGGGCGCTCATGGTGGGCAGGTCGAAGCGCTGGCGGGTGCCGGCATAGCCGTGCCCGCCCATGCGGCCCACGGCATCGATGACCGACGGGTCGATGTGCAGCCGCTCATCCACCGCATCGGCACGCAGATGCGCGTGGAGAACCTCGCCCAGCACGATCTCGCGGGAGTTGCCGATCTCCAGGAAGGAATGCAGGCGGCATTCCAGCGCGGCGGGGGCCCGGGCGATCCAGGGGCAGGCGACGGCATGGCCGGGGCGGATCTCCAGCCCGGCCTCGGCCAGCTCGTCCACGCCCGGATCGAAGGGGGTGGCGCAGACATTCATCGCCTCCACCAGCGCGTCGGAGACGATGTTGACGGTGAAGCAGCCCGTGTCGCGGATGTTGCGGCCGGTGTCCTTCGGCCTGCCATCGGCGCGGAACTCGATGCCCAGGGCCACGATGGCGGGATCGGCGGAGAGGCAGTTGAAGAAGGAGAAAGGCGCCGCGTTCGCGCGCCCATCCGCCCCGACCGTCGTCACCAGCGCGATGGGGCGCGGCACGACGCTGCCGATCAGGATCTTGTAGCGCTCGCGCGGGGACAGGGCGGCGAAGTCGAAGCCCAGGCTCCCTGTGGTGCTTTCCGTGGCGCCGGCGCGGGTGATGTCGCTCATGTCTCGTTCCTTCGGCATCGTCGCCAGACCGTATCGGTGGCCGCAGGTGGGAGGCTCCGGGATGCCATCGACAGCGGCCCCCCGGCAAGTTCCGCCCGGCCGGCTTGAATCCCGGGGATCGCCGGCGCTTCATGGCGGCGCGCGGCCGGGAGGGTCCGGCCCGCCATCGCCCCACCTGGAGGAAACGCCCCGCATGACGCATGACCTGCTGCTCCGGAACGTCCGGCCCATGGGGGGCGGGGCCACCGACGTGCTGGTCCGTGACGGGCGCGTGGCCGCCTGGGGCGCCGGCCCGGATGCCCTCCTGGAGGCGCCCGGCGTGCCGGTGGAGGATGGTGCCGGGGCCCTGCTGATCCCGGGCTTCGTCGAGGCGCACACGCATCTCGACAAGTCGCTCTGGGGCATGGGCTGGCGCCGGCACCAGGCCGGCCCGCGGCTGATCGACAAGATCGAGACCGAGCGCCGGCTGAAGAAGGAATGGGACATCGACCCGGCCCGCCAGTCGGCGCGGCAGGTGGTGCAGTCGCTGCGCATGGGCACGACGCATATCCGCACGCATGTGGATGTGGACGATGCGGTGGGCCTCGCTGGCATGGAGGGCGTGCTCGCCACCAGAGCCGCCTATGCCGGGGTGATGGAGATCGAGACCGTCGCCTTCCCGCAATCCGGGGTGATGGCCCGCCCGGGCGTGGCGGAATTGCTGGAAGAAGCGATGCGCATGGGTGCGGATGTGGTGGGCGGGCTCGACCCCTGCGCCATCGACCGCGACCCCAAGGGGCAGCTCGATCTGGTCTTCGCCCTGGCGGAGCGCTTCGGCAAGCCGGTGGACATCCACCTGCACGAGCCCGGGCAGCTCGGCGCCTTCAGCCTGGAGCTGATCATCGAGCGCACCCGGTCGCTGGGCATGGCCGGGCAGGTGACGGTGAGCCATGCCTTCTGCCTGGGCGACCCGGACCCGGCGCTGGTGAACCCGCTGCTGGAGCGGATCGCGGAGCTGGACATCGCCATCGCCACCACCGCGCCCGCCAGCCGCCCCGTGCCCGCCGCCGCCGCGCTGCGCCGCATGGGCATCCGGCTCTGCGCCGGCTCCGACGGCATCCGCGACACCTGGGGCCCCTACGGCAATGCCGACATGCTGGAGCGGGCGATGCTGATCGGACTGCGCAACAACTTCCGCCGCGACGAGGAGGTGGAGATGGCGCTGGACATCTGCACCCGGGGCGGTGCCGGAGTGATGCGGCTCGCGGGCTATGGGATCGAGCCCGGCTGTCAGGCGGATCTCGTGCTCGTGGACGGGGAATCGCTCACCGAGGCCGTGGCCGCCCGTCCACCGCGCCGCCTCGTGGTCAAGCGGGGCCGGGTGGTGGCGCGCAACGGCGCCTCCCTGGTCGAGGCGCCCTGACCCCCGCCCATCGCGACGGGGCGCTGCCGGCGCCCCCACCGCGATGTGAATTCCGCCTCTTCCCTGCCCCCGGCAAGGTCCGGAACAATGGGCTGCCGGTCGTCGACCAGGGATGCCGGCGGGTTCCATGGCAGGGAAAAGGCGAGGCGCATGGCTGAGGACCGCAGTCACAGGACCATGCTCGGCAACCACCGGCTGAGCCCCGAGACGCTGATGCTGGGTTATGGCTACGACCCGGCCCTGTCGGAAGGCGCGGTGAAGCCGCCGGTCTTCCTCACCTCCACCTTCGTCTTCCGCTCGGCGGAGGAAGGGCGCGACTATTTCGACGTGGTGGCCGGGCGCAAGCCGGCGCCGGAGGGCGGGGCGGGCCTGGTCTATTCCCGCTTCAACCACCCGAACAGCGAGATCGTGGAGGAGCGGCTGGCCCTCTACGAGGGGGCGGAGGGCGGGCTGCTCTTCGCCTCCGGCATGGCCGCGATCGCTACCACCATCCTGGCCCATGCGCGGCCGGGGCAGGTCATCCTGCACAGCCAGCCGCTCTACGGCGGCACGGAAACGCTGCTGGCCCGCACCCTGGCGGAATACGGCATCCTGGCCGAGGGCTTCTCCCACGGCACCGATGCCGGTGCCATCCGCGCCGCGGCGGACCGCGCCATGGCACGCGGCCCGGTGACGATGATCCTGGCCGAGACCCCCTCCAACCCGTTGAACACGCTGGTGGACCTCGCCCTGCTCCGGGAGGAGGCCGAGCGCGTTGGGGCTGCCCAGGGCGGGAAGCGCCCGCTGCTGGTCTGCGACAACACCCTGCTCGGCCCGGTCTTCCAGACGCCATTGGCCCAGGGGGCGGACATCTCCGTCTATTCGCTGACCAAGTATGTCGGCGGGCACAGCGACCTGATCGCCGGCGCGGCGCTGGGGTCGCGCGCGGTGCTGCAGCCGGTGCGGTTGTTGCGCGGCGCCATCGGCACGCAGCTCGACCCGCATTCCTGCTGGATGATCGGCCGCTCGCTGGAAACGCTGTCGCTGCGGATGCGGGCGGCGGCAGCCAATGCCGAGGCAGTGGCGGAGTTCCTGTCCGGCCATCCGCATGTGAGCCGGGTGCACGCGCTGGGGCCGGACCGGGGCGACGAGGCGACACGGCGGGTCTATGCGGCGCAGTGCAGCGGCCCCGGCTCGACCTTCAGCATCGAGCTGCGGGGTGGGCAGGCCGAGGCCTTCCGCATGCTGAACGCGCTGCGGGTCTTCAAGCTGGCAGTCAGCCTGGGCGGGACGGAATCGCTGATCAGCCACCCGGCCTCCACCACCCATTCCGGCGTGCCGGCGGAGGTGCGGGCACGGATCGGCGTCACCGACGGGCTGGTGCGGCTGAGCATCGGCATCGAGAACCCGGACGACCTGATCGCCGATCTCGCCCAGGCCCTGGCGGCGCTGGACGACTGACCGCCCGCCCCCGCGCAGGAGAGCACGGGCCGGGGCTGTGGCCCTGGCCAAGCCGGGCGGTTCATGCAAAGGGTTCGCAACAACTTCGCGGCCTCCCGTCGCCCCCGCCGGGCGCGGGGCCACCGGAAAGGCGTTGCGCCATGCCCGAGACATCCTCTCCCCCTGCCCGCCCCGCCGGGCCGTGCTGCGCCACGGGCTGGCCCTGGCTCTTTCGGGCCTTGCGGCCCCGCTGGCGGCCCCCACCGTGCTGCGGGCGCAGGAAGCCCCCCGCGCGCGCGACCTGCTGGGCCGGGAGATCGTCCTGAAGCAGCCGGCCCGGCGGATCGCCCTGGGCCAGGGGCGGCACCTCGCCGTGCTGAACCTGCTGCACCCCGACCCGGCCAGCCTCGTCGTCGGCTGGGCGGAGGACATGCGGCGCGGCGAGAAGGGGGAATACCAGGCTTATCTGCAGCGCTTCCCCGCCCTGGACAGCCTGCCGGTGCTCGGCTTCTCCACCGGGGTCGGAGTGCTGGAGCAGTTGCTGACGGTGAAGCCGGACCTGCTGCTGCTGAGCCGCCGCAATGTCGCCAGCCTGGGCGGCGACGCGGCCGCCGCCAGCTTCTTCGCGCCGCTGGAGGCGGCGGGCGTCGCCGTGGCGGTGGTGGACTTCTTCGTCCGCCCGCTGCGCGACACGGAGCCGAGCCTGGAGATCCTGGGGAAGCTGCTGGGGCGGGAGGAGCAGGCCGGCGCCTTCCTGGACTTCTACCGCGCGCGCATGCAGGCGGTGCAGGCGCGCCTCGCCGGGATCGGGGAGAACCGCCCCCGCGTGATGATGCACGCCCATGCCGGGGGGCTCGCCTGCTGCTTCTCCCCGGGCCGGGGCGTCTATGACGACTTCATCCGCTTCGCCGGCGGGCACAATATCGGCGCGGACAGCATCGCCACCGAGACCGGCCAGCTCAGCCTGGAATACGTGCTGACGCAGGATCCGCAGGTCTATATCGCCACCGGCGGCCCCTATGGCGGGCGCGGCGGGGTCAGCCTGGGGGCCGGGGTCGATCCCGCTTTGGCCCGGTCGAGCCTGGCGCAGGTGATCGAGAGCCAGCACCTCTCCGGCCTCGGCGCCGTGAAGCAGGGCCGGGCCCATGCGCTCTGGCACGCCTTCAACGACTCGCCCACCCATCTCATGGCCATCGAGGCCATGGCGCGCTGGTTCCACCCGGAGGCCACGGCCGGGATCGACCCCGCCGGCACGCTGGCGGCAATGAACCAGCGATTCGCCGCCGTGCCGATGCAGGGAACCTACTGGACCGACCTGGGCGCCTAGGCCCCTCCCCCGCCCTTCCGCATACGAACCATTGTGGAGGTGGCGGCATTCTTGCTCTGCTCCCCATGGCGGGGCCGGTTCATCCCGGCTCCGGGGGACAGCGAGGGGGTACACACCCGATGGACGACCAGACCAACCGCGCCAATCTCGTCCGGCGCGGCTTCTTCGGGCTTTCGGCGCTCGGTGCCGCGATGGGGACGGGCCTCGGCCTGCTCACGCCCAAAGCGGCACATGCCCAGGCGGCGGGCAGGAGCCGGTTGCAGGTGGTGAAGGACCGCGGCAAGCTGATCGTCGGCACCGGCAGCACCAACCCGCCCTGGCATTTCGAGGATTCCAGCGGGAAGCTGGTGGGCATGGACATCGACCTCGCCCGGCTGCTGGCGAAGAACCTGTTCGACGACTACGACAAGGTGGAGTTTGTGCTGCAGGGCTCCGATGCCCGCATCCCGAGCCTGGTCACCGACAAGGTGGACATCGTGGTGCAGTGGATGACCGTCACCGGCGGCCGCGCGCAGCAGGTGGAGTTCACCATCCCCTATTACCGCGAGGGCGTGACGCTGCTGATGCTGGCGCGCGGCGGCAAGTACAAGACCTTCGACGAGCTGAAGGCCGCCGGCGGCGGCGTCACCATCGGTGGCATGCAGAACGTCTTCCTGGAGGATTGGGTCCACAAGGCCCTGCCGCAGGCGAAGGTCGATGCCTTCGAGAGCCCCGACGCCGCGATCCAGGCGCTGAACGCCCGCCGCATCGACGCCTCGATGCAGGACCAGTCCGCCGCGCGCTGGCTGATGCAGCAGGCGCCGGGCCGCTTCGTCGATGCCGGCTATGGCTGGATGCCCAACTCCTATGCCTCCGCCGTCAAGCCGGGCGACCAGGTGTGGCTGAACTACGTCAACACCGTGTACAAGGAGGCCATGATGGGCGTCGATTTCGACTACTTCGCCGCCTCCTACAAGAAGTGGTTCGGCATCGAACTGCCGACGCCCAAGGTCGGCTTCCCGTCCGAATTCTCCTGATCCCCCCGCCGCCCCGCCGGAACCGTCCGGCGGGGCCCGCATCCTTTTGCACGCAGCGACCGGGACAGGCATGATCGACTACCATTTCGACTGGTCCGTCATCTGGCGGAACTGGGACCGTTTCGCGGCCTCGCTCGGCCTGGGCCTCGGGCTGGCGCTCGCCTCGCTCGCCATCGGCACGGCGATCGGCCTCTTCTGCGCCATGGGGCGCGTCTATGGGCCACGCTGGATCAGTTGGCCGGTCTGGGCCTATGTGGAGATCATCCGCAACACGCCGCTGCTGCTGCTGGTCTTCTTCATCTATTTCGGCCTGCCGGAGCTGGGTATCTACTGGCTGGACAAGATCCAGTCCTTCATCCTCACCCTCTCCATCTATGCCGGCGCCTATATGTGCGAGGTCTTCCGCGCCGGCCTCGGCACGGTGCCACGGCAGTACATGGAGGCCGCCAAGGCCATCGGCATGCGGCCCTGGCAGCGGCAGCGCCACGTCATCCTGCCCGTGACCTTCCGTATCACCCTGCCGGCGATCAGCAACAACCTGATCTCGCTGTTCAAGGACACCTCGCTCGCCGCCGCCATCGCGGTGCCGGAACTGACCTTCACGGCGCGGCAGATCAACGCCAACACCTTCCGCGTGATGGAATCCTGGCTCACCGCCAGCGCGCTCTATCTCGTCACCGCCTATGCGATCGCCTTGCTGCTGCGGCAGGTCGAGCGCCGCTACGCCGTGATCCGCTGAGGGAGAAAGAAGATGGATCTCGACCTCTTTCTCGAACAGGCCTGGCTCGCCCGCTTCTCGCTGCTCTCCGGCCTCCAGGTCACCATCGGCACCTCGCTGCTCAGCATCCTTCTCGCCACCCTGGCCGGGCTGGCGATGGGGGCCGTGCTTGCCTATGCCTGGGCCCCCTTCCGCTGGCTGGCGCGCGCCTATGTGGATTTCATGCGCGGCATTCCGGTGCTCGTGCTGATCCTCTTCACCTTCTACGGCCTGGCGCTGTTCAAGGTGAACGTCGCCCCCTTCACCGCCGGGGTGATCGCGCTCTCCGCCTTCGCCACGGCGCATGTGGCGGAGAACCTGCGCGGCGCGCTGCAATCCGTGCCCGCCGGGCAGATGGAGGCGGCCAAGGCCATCGGCCTGACCTTCCCGAAACGCCTCTGGTACGTGATCATCCCCCAGGCGGTGCGCCGCGCGCTGCCGCCCTGGGTGAACATCTGCCTGGAGATCGTGAAGGGCTCCACGCTGCTTTCGGTGATCGGCGTGGTCGAGCTGCTGCTGGCGACGCAGCAGGCGATCTCGCGCAACTACATGATCATCCAGTTCTACCTGCTCGCGGCGATCCTCTACCTGATCGTCAACTTCGCCATCGCCCAGCTTGGCGCGCTGCTGGAGCGGCGCTTCTCCTATATCCGCAGTTGAGGTTCCCATCATGAGCCAGAGTGACGGCGCCCAGCCCCTTCTCCGTGCGCGCGACGTGCACAAGAGCTTCGGCCCGGTGGAAGTGCTGAAGGGCATCGATCTCGAAGTGCGCCAGGGCCAGGTGGTCTCGCTGATCGGCGCCTCCGGTTCCGGCAAGACCACCTTCCTGCGCTGCGTGAACCTGCTGGAGGAACATGACGGCGGCGAGATCCTGCTTGATGGCGACCCGATCGGCTACCGCGTCGAGAACGGGCGGCGCCGGCGGCTGAGCGAAGTTCAGGTGTCCGCCCAGCGCGCCCGCATCGGCATGGTGTTCCAGAGCTTCAACCTCTTCCCGCATCTGACGGCGGAGGAGAACGTGATGCTCGGCCTCGTCCGCGTCCTCGGCAAGCGGAAGCCGGAGGCGCGCGACATCGCGGGACACTGGCTGGACCGCGTGGGCCTGGGGCCGCGGCGCGGGCATTATCCCTACCAGCTTTCCGGCGGGCAGCAGCAGCGCGTGGCCATCGCGCGCGCCGTGGCCATGCAGCCGCGCCTGCTGCTCTTCGACGAGGTGACCTCCGCCCTCGACCCGGAGCTGGTGGCCGAGGTGCTGGGCGTGATGCAGAACCTCGCCGAGAGCGGCATGACCATGCTCCTGGTCAGCCACGAGATGCTCTTCGTGCGCGACGTGTCGCACCATGTCGTCTTCATGGATGGCGGCCGCGTCGCCCAGGCCGGGCCGCCGAAGGAGATCTTCGGCAACCCTTCCAGCGACAGGCTGCGCAGCTTCCTCGGGCGCTTCCACGGCATCTTCGGGACCATGGGCTGACACCCGGCCCACTGTTCCGGCATTGCTCTGTCCCTCCGGGGGACAAGGCTCCGCCTTTTCCCCCGCCCCCTTATCCGCCAGGACCCTGCGGGCCCTGGACCCCGTTCGTTGGCACTCTCTGACGCTGGATCGCGCCGGAGAGCGATGCTCTCCGGCGACTGTGGATGCCACCAGCGCGGAGAAGGATTCTTTCTTTTCGGGAGCCCCGCTGATTCACCTGCTTCCCGGGTTTGGGCCACAGCACAGCGGCACCCACCAGGGCCAACGAAAGCCCGGGGTCCGGGGACCGGCTTCGGTCCCCCATCATGGTCATGGGCGGAGTGAGGGTCCGGGCGGAGAGGCAGAGCCTCTCCCCCGGGGCCAGCCATGGAAAGCAAGGACGATCAGACGAAGGCGATGCCGTTGTGGATACCGTCGCTGCCGGTGTTCGCCTTGGTCAGCGCCTGGTGTTCCGGGCTCTCGGACACGGCCAGCAGCACTCCCCCACGCGAAAGGGCGTGGGTTTCCAGCAGGTTCATGAAGAAGGCGTAGCCCCCCGCATCCGGCTCGCGATGCAGGGCGGTGTGATAGAGGCCGCTGACGAAGGCCGCGTCGCTCTGCTGCCCATGCACCATGTTCCATTCCGGCGTGGTCAGCCACAGTTCCGGCAGTTGCGCGAAGGTGAATTTCTCTCCCTTCACCGCCGTCACCCAGTTCTCGAGCCCCTCTCGGTCCGGCAGGCGCCCGAAGGCCGCGTCGTAGAGGCGGGCGATGGGGACCGCGGTCTGGTCGGGGATCCAGATTCCTGCCTCGATCTGGCTGGCCGTATTGGCGCGGTTCTCCCGCCCCTCGGACATCGACAGCACGGCCTGTTCCAGCCCCTCCGACGAGAAGGCGGACAACGAGACGATGCCGCTGGAGGCCGATCCGTAAACATGGCTCTCGATCCGCGCCAGGATGCCCGCCAGATCCGTCGCGCCTCCCGCCCGGAATTCCGGACTGGCCAGGAAGTCGTGCGCCAGTGTCTCCAGGCTGCCGCCCGCCTCCAGGAAGGCGACGTGATGCTGCAGGCCGGCCTGGTCCGGCAACCGGTTCAGGATGGATTTATAGAGCCGAACGACCTCCGCCGCCGCATCATCCGCGCCGAAGACCAGCCGGCCATCCGTCAGGGTGACGACATCCAGCGCCGCGGCGTGATAGGCGGTGCTGCCGTGCAGGATGGTGACGCCGCTGCTGCCGTCGCTGACCTGGACCTCCCGCAGCCCGGTCGCGTGCAGGGCGGCGACGCTCCGGCCCGCCGCATCCTGGGTGACGGCCAGGGCCTGCAACACCCCGGTGGTCACAGCCACGCCGGTGGCGGGAGTCCAGAGCGGCAGGCCCTGATCGTCATAGACCGCATGGCCCTGGCCCGAGCCGCTGTTATCCGCAAGCCGGCCATAGCCCCAGCCGTAATGGAGCGTCCCGCCCGTCAGCGGCAGGTCCGACGCGAAGTCCAGCCGCAGCGTGTCGCCATCCACGACCGTGACATGCGTGGCGGCGATGGAGGTTCCATCCGCCAGCCGGACCGTCCATCCCAGGCCGGAGGCCGCCGCGTCGCTGAGCGCGGCGAAGGCATGGGCGCCGTCATGCTGCACATCGACGGTCAGGCTGGTGGCGCCGATCCGCCGCGCCCAGATGACCTCCGGCCCCTCATTGTCGATATGGCCCAACGCCAGCGCGAGGGGTGAGCCGGGCAGGGCGTATTCCGCCCAGCCCTCCGCGATGCTGAGCGCGGCGCGCTGGATCACCAGAGCGGCATCGCCGGCAGACATGTGGCCGCCACCGTAATCCGTGGTGGCCGCATTGGCGTCGAGGTTGTCGAAACTCATGTCCAGGTCGAGGGCCCGGGCGGCGATCACGGCATTGAAGCTCGCATCGGCCGCCAGCTTCTCCATGACCTGGCGGATCACCTGGAGGCCATCAGGCGCGTAGTCGCGATAGGGGATCGCGCTGACGAAGTCATAGGACATGTCCAGCGCCGAATCGCCGAAGGCCGCGCGCAGCAGCGCGGCGTCGTAGCGGACAGCGCTTTCCCACATCGCCGCCGCGGTGGCCGTGGTGAGGCTGCCGTTCTGGATGCCGTGCTGCAGGGTCAGGCTGTCGGTCTCGTTGTGCAGCCAGAGCACGGTGGTGGGATTGTCCCGCAGATCGGCGGAAAGGCCCTGGACGTAGTTCAGCAGCCGCTGTTCCACCGTGCCGGCTGTCCAGCCCTGCTGCCAGTCGCCGTTCACCGCCGTCAGCCAGTCGCCCAGGAAGCCGGTGGCGCCCTGGATGGTGGTGGCCGTGCTGTCCGAGGCACTGAGAGGTCCGGCCAGGATATGGACCTGGTTCTGGACGCCATCGAAGCCGAGAAGCGCCTCGACGGCCTGTTTCAGCCTGTTCGCGCCGCCGAAATTGAGCGCCAGGAGCTCAGCATTGGACTGGCCCCGCACCAGAATGTTGAGATCCAATGAATTGCCCCCGCAAGAAATTCATTGGATGTCCAATACGCGCCCCGCATGTAATTTCCCTTAATCGAGAAAATTTCTATTTTTTATTGATTTCGTTTTGCCTTGTGGGTTCTTTGTTCATCACTTGTTCGTGGTTTAACCAGCGGACAACATTCCGAATCAGGAATTTCCCCTTTCCGGGCGGGTGACTGCAGCACGCGGATCCGCAAGTATGTCGGGCAGACGGGCGGCAAGCTCGCCACGCCCACCGTCATCACCACGGCCTTCACCGATGCGCCGTCCGGCCACACCGGCATGATCGCCGGGGCCATGTTTCACATGACCGGGGCCTGGCAGCAGTCCGCCGATGTCCAGAAGGAGGGCTTCTACCTCGCCGCCGCCCACAACGCGGCCTCGGGTGTCGAACTGATCCGGGTTTCCGATCCCGCCAAGGCCGACATCACCCCGCACTACGAGGAGGCGACGGAGGATGCCATCGGCCTGAGCATTCCCTTCGCCGGTACCTACAAGCGGCCGGAATACGAATGGAGCCGCGCCTATAGCGTGATGACCCAGCCGCCATGCCCTGAACCGGGAGGCCGATGCCGGCGGCCACGCGGCCTGGACGCAGATACTCGACAGCGGCGCGATGAGCCGGACCCAGGTGCTGCTCAACTTCGCCCATGGCGAGGCCCATCTGAGCGTGGACAAGGACCAGGTGATGAGCGACATCCCAGAGGCCACTACGGCATCGCCTTCGCCTGACAGCCCTGCCCGCTTCCTGGCGGACAGGCGCGCTCAGCGCGGCCTGTCCGTCAGGCTCGAATGGACCCAGCCCCAGGGCTGATCCGCCCCCACCTGGTACCAGCCGCCTAGGGCCTCCCGGAAGACGGACAAGGCGGTGCCGCGCGGCAAGGTGCGCAGGACCTGCGACGGGTTCCGTGGCTCGGTGCGCAGGTTGCCGGCCTGCCTCATCGTGATCCTCGCGATGACCGGGGCGGCCGGTGCCGCTTCCTCCACGCGCCGGGCCTGAGCGGGGGTTCCGCATCCGGTCTGGCCGGCACCGGCGCGGCATCCGGCAGGCGGGCCGCCGGGCGGGGATCATCCGTTCCCGGCCTCGCATCGGGGGCCGGCATGGGCGGCCGTGGCGATGGCGCCTGAGCCGGGGGGATGGCTCCGGGATCAGCGGAAGGCCCCGGCAGGGGCTGGGCCGGGAGAGCTTGAGGGGGAAGAGGCCGGGCGGGGGGTGGCTGAGGAGGCGCAGGGAAGAGCAGGGTCCGGACAGCCTCCACCCCCTCCGTGGGAAGCAGGATCCAACCACCGGCCAGCAGGCCGGCGCAAACCAGCAGGCCAGCCATCCACCCCCTGCCGTGGCGGGTGCCGGGCGGCCGGGATGCCTCGGGGTCGGAAAGTGGCGCGGGCCGATCGGCCAGTTGCTCCGCCCATCGCTCCCGGGAAGCCTGGGAAGTCGAGAGAAGCCGTTGGACCGCCATCAGCGTGGCCCGCATCTTTGCCGGGTCAGGCTGCTCGGCCCGAAGCTGCGTCCGGATGTCGAGCAGCAGGAATTCGATATTGGCACGTGCAGGATATGGGATGGAATGCAACCTGCCGGCGATGTCATCGACCGTTGCCAGGATCCTGAGGGCTTCGAATCTCCGCTTCGCCGTCTGTCCAGCCTGTGCGCCGAATTCCGCCTTGTTCGTTCCCTGCCGCGATCGCGCATCCTGCTGGAACATATTCACCCCTGATCTTCCCAGAGTAGCAAAAGGAACATCGCATCAACTTACGATGTTCCCGCGCAAGCCAGCGAAAGAGATCCTCCTCGTCGCCTCGCTCTTCGATTTCAGGGGACTTAAAAACAGACTCCGGGCATGAGTGCAAATTCCATCGGCGTGCCGCAGGAATTCTTTGGATGCCTGGAGTCAGGCTTTCTTGCCCTGCCCGGAAGACTCATCCGGACCACCGGATCGGGCAGCGAAACAATGGGCGGGACGCGCCGTGTCAGCCAAGCCCCTCTGCTTACCGGAGCAGAGGGGCATGCATCAGATCAGCGCGGCGCCTGCTGCCGACCCTCCGCCGGGGTGCCCGCAGCAGCAGCGGATATCCTGATCACCCCGACATCGCCATCCGTCTCTATGACGGTGTTGAAGGGCCGTGAGAAATCCTGCAGATCCTTCAGGATACGCTGCGCGACATCATGGTCCGGCACGCGCGGCGTGCCCATCTGCGACCCGTGCCGGTTGCGGCCCAGATCGAGCGGATAGAGCCGGATTTCGGCGAAGCGACCATTCCCGTAACGGGTCGTGGCCAGGACCGTCCCGAGATTGCAGGAGTTTGCAGCCAGGCCCAGCAGCGGGCATTCAACTGCCCGAGCCCCATGGCTGTCGTCGTCGGGCCCGGCATGATCTCGGTCTGGAACACGTGGCTGGACAGGCCGTAGAAGATTGGCCGCCCCTGTAGATCGCCGCCAGCAGGGCCTCGCCGGCGGTGCTGCCCAGGAGCAGCCGGTTTGGCTCCTCCCCCACAACGATGTACCACGGACAGATGCGCGGTGCGGGAGCGCCAGCCCTTGGTCCGGGGATGATCGGGCCAGGGATCGTTGCCGAGCAGGGCAAGGTGTTCAAGGCCATGGAGCGGCGAATGGCCGCCGAACCGGATGAAGAGTGCGTCACCCGCCACGTCACGTCGGAAGGACAAGAAAACCGGATGGTCACGTGATGTCCGGCGACAGCGAAAGACCCATGGCAGGCGTTGCTTTCGCCATCGCGCCTGCCATGTCCTTCTGGATCAGCCCTTCTGGATCAGCCCTTCTGGATCAGCCCTTCTGGGGCATGCCCTGCGGCACCACGGTCCTCACGATGGACGCATCCAGCGCCTCGTAATCGCCATAGCCGATGGTGGCGTAGAGTTCCGCACGGGTCTGCATGCGGTCGAGCATCTTCTGCGTGCCGCCGTCGCGGCGGATGGCGGCATAGAGTTCCTCCTGCGCCTTGTTCGCGACGCGGAGCGAGGAGACCGGCCAGATCACCATCGAATAGCCCATCTCCTCGAACTCCTGGGCCGTGAAGAAGGGCGTGCGGCCGAACTCCGTCATGTTGGCCAGCAGCTTCACCCCCGGCATGCGGCGGGCGAACTCGCGGAACATCTCCGCATTGGTCAGCGCCTCGGGGAAGATCGCATCCGCCCCCGCTTCCAGATAGAGCCTCGCCCGCGCCACGGCACCGTCGATGCCCTCGCTGGCCGCCGCATCGGTGCGCGCCACCAGAACGAGGTGCCGCCGCGCCCGCGCCGCCGCGGCCACCTTCGCCGCCATGTCATGCGCGTCGGCCAGCTTCTTGTCGTTCAGGTGCCCGCATTTCTTGGGCAGGAGCTGGTCCTCGATATGCACCGCGCCGGCCCCCGCCTCCTCGAAGGCGCGGACCATGTGCATGACGTTCAGCGCCTCGCCATAGCCCGTGTCGCCATCCACCAGCAGCGGCAGGCCGGAGGCACGCGCAATCTGGCGGATGAAGAAGCAGACCTCGTCCACCGTGATGATGCCGAGATCCGGCAGGCCCATCGAGGCGGTCATCGCCGCGCCGGACAGGTACAGCCCCTCGAAGCCCGCGGCCTTCGCCTGCAGCGCCGCCTGGCCGTTATGCGCGCCGGGGAGCTGGAGGATGCCGGGGCTGTCCAGCAGGGCGCGGAACCGTTCCCCGGCCGGACGGTCGGGGAGGTCGCTGGCGGTGAGATAGGTCAAGACAGGCTCTCCCGCTTCTCCAGTGGCACGAAGGGACGGTCCTCCGGGCCGGTGTAGTGGGCATTGGGACGGATGATCTTGTTGTCCGCCCGCTGTTCCAGCACATGGGCGGACCAGCCGGCCGTGCGGGCGATGACGAAGAGCGGCGTGAACATCGCCGTCGGCACGCCCATCATGTGGTAGGAAACGGCGGAGTACCAGTCGAGGTTCGCGAACATCTTCTTGGTGTCCGCCATCACCGCCTCGATGCGCTCCGCGATGCGGAACATCTTCATCGACCCGGCCTGCCGCGACAGATCCTCCGCCACCGCCTTGATCACCGCGTTGCGCGGGTCGGAGACGGTATAGACCGGGTGGCCGAAGCCGATCACCACCTCCTTGTTCTCGACGCGGCGGCGGATATCCGCCTCGGCCTCGTCCGGATCGGCATAGCGCTTCTGCACGGCGAAGGCGAACTCGTTGGCGCCGCCATGCTTGGGCCCGCGCAGCGCGCCGATGCCGCCGGCGATGGCGGAATAGAGGTCGGACCCCGTGCCCGCGATCACCCGGCAGGTGAAGGTGGAGGCGTTGAACTCGTGCTCGGCATAGAGGTTCAGCGAGGTGTGCATCGCCCGCACCCACTCCGCCGGCGGCTCGCGCCCGTGCAGAAGGTGCAGGAAGTGGCCGCCGATGCTGTCATCGTCCGTCTCGACCTCGATGCGCCGGCCGTTCTGCGAGAAGTGGTGCCAGTAGAGCAGCATCGAGCCAAGCGAGGCCATCAGGCGGTCGGCGATGTCGCGCGCACCGCTCGGGTTGTGGTCCTCCTGCTCCGGCAGGACGCAGCCCAGCGCCGAGACGGCGCTGCGCATCACATCCATCGGATGCGAGGCCGCGGGCAGCGCCTCCAGCACCTGCTTCACCGCATGGGGGATGCCGCGCCAGGAGCGTAGCTTGGCCTTGTAGCCGCGCAGCTCCGCCTCGGTGGGCAGGGAGCCATGGACGAGGAGATAGGCGATCTCCTCGAACTCGCATTGCGCCGCGATCTCCAGGATGTCGTAGCCGCGGTAATGCAGGTCGTTGCCGCTGCGCCCCACGGTGCAGAGCGCGGTGTTGCCGGCGACGACCCCCGACAGGGCGACGGATTTCTTGGGTTTCGGCGTGCCCGTGGAGGCATGGGTCCCGCTCATGGCTTCTCCTCCCTTACCCGTGCCAGCCAAAGATGCCGCGCCGCTCGTTGCGCGCCAGCCTGCCCTGCGGCAGCGCCACGGTCAGCCCGGCGAGTTCCTCCGCCCGCAGTTCCGGCAGGCGCTGCACCAGCGCGAGGAAGCGCTCCGCCTCCGCCGTGTCGAGGATGCCTTCGGTCAGCGTGCGGAACTTGCGGATGTAGTCCGGCCGCTTCCAGGGGGTGGCGCCCAGGCTGTGCGCATTGGCCACGGCCAGCTCGTCGCTGATCGTGCTGCCATCCTTCATCCGGATGGTGATGCGGCCACCGAAGGCCTTCACCGCCGGGTCATGCGTGTGATAGCGCTCGGTCCATTTCGGGTCCTCCACCGTGCGGATCTTGTGCCAGAGCCGCACCGTGTCGGGGCGCCGCGCCCGCTCCGGGGCATAGGAGCGCACATGGTGCCACTCGCCGTCCTGCAGGGCGACGGCGACGATGTACATGATGGAATGGTCAAGCGTCTCGCGCGACGCTTCCGGGTCCATCTTCTGCGGGTCGTTGGCGCCGGTGCCGATGACGTAATGCGTGTGATGGCTGGTCTCGATCAGGATGTCGTCCACATCCTCCCAGTCCTTCACCTTCCGGCCCATGCGGAAGGCGAGGTCGATCAGCGCCTGGCTCTGGTATTCCGCCGAATGCTCCTTGGTATAGGTGTCGAGGATGGCGCGCTTCGGCTCGCCCTTGCCCGGCAGCGGCACGCGGTAATGCGCGTCCTTGCCGTCCAGCATCCAGGCGATCACGCTGTCCTCGCCTTCGTAGATCGGGCTCGGCGCGCCCTCGCCCAGCATGGCGCGGTCCACCGCCTCCACCGCCAGCTTGCCGGCATGGGAGGGGGCGAAGGCCTTCCAGGAGCTGATCTCCCCCTTGCGGCTCTGGCGCGTGGCCGTGGTCACGTGCAGCGCCTGCTGCACCGCCTGGTAGATGGTGGCCGTGTCCAGCCCCAGCAGCGTGCCGATGCCCGCCGCCGCCGAGGGGCCGAGATGCGCCACATGGTCGATCTTGTGCTTGTGCAGGCAGATCGCCTTCACGAGATCGACCTGGATCTCATAGCCTGTGGCGAGGCCGCGGATCAGCGCCTTGCCGTCCGCGCCGCATTGCTGCGCCACGGCCAGGACGGGCGGGATGTTGTCGCCGGGATGGGAATATTCCGCTGCCAGGAAGGTGTCGTGGTAGTCCAGCTCCCGCACCGCCGTGCCGTTCGCCCAGGCGGCCCATTCCGCATGGACGCGGACATCCGGCCCCAGGCCGAAGACCGTGGCGCCGCCCGCGCGGGGATGCGCCAGGGCCTGGGTCCGCGCCGTGGTGACGGGGTGCCGGTTGATCGCGGCGATGGCGACGGAGGCGTTGTCGATGATCCGGTTGACGATCATCTCGGAGACTTCCGCCTCGACCGCCACCGGGTCGGTCGCCACCTCGGCGATCTTCCAGGCCAGTTGCTCTTCCCGCTTCAGCCGGTCGGCCTCGGGATGCACGTGCACGTCATGGATCTGCATGGGCTGACCCTCGCTCCCTGGTATTTTGCCAAGTTTGTCATGCTACCCCTGGGAGGTCAGCCCGGCTTTCGGCATAATCGTGCCATTTCCGGCAGATGTTTTGTGAAATCTGTGAAGACCCCACGGCAGCAGGACAGCAAGCTTTTCGCCGGCGACCGGCTGCGGCGGCTGCGCCTGTCACGCGGGCTGAGCCAGGCGGCGCTGGCGGAGACGCTCGGCATCTCGCCCAGCTATCTGAGCCAGATGGAGGCGGATCTGCGCCCCCTCACCGCCCGGCTGCGCCGTCGCGCGGCGGAGCGGCTGGGCGTGCCCGAGGGGCTGTTCGGCGAGGAGCGGGACGAACGCCTCGCCGACAACCTGCGCGAGGCCTGCGGCGACGCGCTTTTCGGCAAGGGCACCGTCTCGCCGGAGGAGGCCCGGGCGGCGGTGCGGGCGGCGCCGGAGGTGGCGGACCGCTTCCTCACCCTCTACCGCGCCTATCTGGCCTTGAGCGAGCAGCACCAGGAGCTGCACGACCGCGTCGCCACCAGGGGGGATGCCGGCGAGGATTTCACCGCCGTGCCGCATTTCCCCTATGACGATGTCGGGGACTGGGTGCAGTCGCGCAACAACCATTTCGACCGGCTGGACCGCGCCGCCGAGTCCCTGGCGCAACGGCTGAGCCCCGACGGTGCCATCACCCAGGAGCATCTGGCCCGCCATCTGCGCGACCGGCACGGCATCGCCACCGCCGAGATGCCCGGCCTGCTGGCCCAGGGCACGGTCTGGCGGCTGCAAAGGCGGGAGGGGCAGCTTCTCCTCGCCAAGGAGGCCGCGCCCGCCAGCCGGCTCTTCTGGATGGCGCATGTGATCGCCCTGCTGGAACAGCGCGCGCTGATCCTGGCCGAGATCCGCGCCGCCGGCCTCGCCAGCGCCGAGGCTCGCGCCCTGGCGCGGATCGGGCTGGCCAACTACTTCGCCGGCGCGCTGCTGATGCCCTACGAGCCCTTCCTGCGCGAGGCCGAGTTGCTGCGCTACGACATCGAGCAGTTGCAGACGCGCTTCGGCGCCAGCTACGAGCAGGTCTGCCACCGGCTCAGCACCCTCCAGCGCCCGGGCCGCCCCGGCATCCCCTTCTTCCTGGTGAAGACGGACATCGCCGGCAATGTGCTGAAGCGCAGCAGCGCCACGCGCTTCCGCTTCGCCCGCTTCGGCGGCCCCTGCCCGCTCTGGAACGTGTACCGCACTTTCACCCAGCCCGGCCGCGTGCTGGTGCAGGTGGCGCAGACGCCGGACGGGGTCGCCTATCTCAGCATCGCCCGCACGGTGGGGCGCAGCGGCGGCGCCTATCTCAGCCGCCCGCGCAACGTCGCCGTCGTGATCGGCTGCGAGATCGACTATGCCGGGCGCACCGTCTACGCCACCGGCCTCGACCTGCGCGACCCGGGCTTCCACGACCCGATCGGCCCCGGCTGCCGCGCCTGCGAGCGCACGGGATGCCGCCACCGCGCCGTGCCGCCCGCCAGCCAGTCGATCGATGTCGGCAGCCTGGAACGCGGCGTGGTGCCCTATCGCGTGCGGACCTGATCCGGGCCGCCGTCGTGCTTCACGGCTGGCCGCCGGGGGCAAGGCTCCGCCTCGCCCCCGAGACCCCCACTCCGCTGGGGACCGAAGCCGGTCCCCAGACCCCGGGCTTTCGTGGGCGTTTGTGGTAGCCGTTGGCCTGACGCTCCATCCCTGGACGCGGGTGAATCAGCGGGGTTCCCGAAAAAGAAAGAAGACACCGTGTCCGTGCTGGCGATACCGGCAGTCGCCGGAGAGCCATGCTCTCCGGCGCGATCCGGCGTCAACAGGAACCAACGAATGGGGTCCAGGGCGCGCAGCGTCCTGGCGGATAAGGGGGTTCCGGGGGGAAAAGGCGGAGCCTTATCCCCCCGGCCACAGAGCGACGCCGGATCACCCCGGGGCGGAGGGTCTTTCCGTGTCCGGGCATCCTCTGCCACCCTGCCGTCCCTCGCGACATGGAGTGCCAGCGCATGACGGACAGGATGATCGATGGCCCCGAAGGTCGCCCCGAGGAGGTCGGGCTGTCCGGCGCGCGGCTGGCGCGCGTGGATGCCTGGCGGGAGGCGCTGGTGCGGGACGGCAGGCTGGCCGGGGCCACCACGCTGGTGATGCGGCGCGGGCGGGTGGCGCATCTCGGCTGCTCGGGCCTCGCCGATCTCGCGCGGGGCGTGCCGATGGCGCCGGACAGCATCCTGCGCATCTATTCGATGACCAAGCCGCTCACCAGTGTGGCCATCATGATGCTCTACGAGGAAGGGCGCTTCCAGCTCGATGACCCGATCACGCGCTTCCTGCCCTGCTTCCGGGACATGCGCGTCTTCACCACCGGCAGCCGGGGCAGCTACGAGACCGTACCGGCGGAACGCGACATCACCTTCCGCGACCTGCTGACGCATACCTCCGGCCTGACCTACGGCATGATGCACGCCAACATGGTCGATGCCCTGTACCGGGAACGCGGCGTGGACTTCCAGACCTCGGAGCGCAGCCTGGGGGAGGTGGTGGAGATCGCGGCCTCGCTGCCGCTGCTGGCGCAGCCGGGGCGCGAATGGAACTACTCCATCGCCACGGATGTTCTGGGGCATCTGGTGGCCGTCATCTCCGGCCAGGAGTTCGGCGATTTCCTGCGGGAGCGCGTCATCGGGCCGCTCGGCATGGCGGATACGGATTTCCATGTGCCGGAGGCGAAGCTGCCGCGCTTCGCCGCCAACTACCGCCGGGGCGAGGATGGTGGCCTCGCCTTGCTGGAGGACCCGCGGGACAGCCTGTTCGGCCGCCCGCGCCGGATCTGCTCCGGCGGCGGCGGGCTGGTCTCGACGGTGGGCGACTATGCGCGCTTCTGCCGCTTCCTGCTGAACAAGGGGGAGCTGGACGGCACCCGCCTGCTCGGCCGCAAGACGGTGGAGCTGATGATGACCAACCACCTGCGCGGCGACATGGCCTCGATGGGGCAGCCCCGCTTCTCCGAGAGCACCTATGAAGGCATCGGCTTCGGCCTGGGCTTCTCGGTGATGCTCGATCCGGCACGGGCGCAGATCCTGGGCACGCCGGGGGAATGCGCCTGGGGCGGCGCGGCCAGCACCGCCTTCTGGGTCGATCCGGCGGAGGAGATGGCGGTGATCCTGCTGACCCAGCTCATGCCATCCTCGGCCTATCCGCTGCGGCGGGAGCTGCGGGTGCTGACCTATCAGGCGATCATCGATTGAGGCGGGAGCGACCCATGAGCGACAGGACCTATGGCACCTGGTACCGCGACACCTCGCGAGAGGCGGCGATGGAGGAAGGGCACCGCCCTCTCTGGCGCCACTTCATCGACATCGTGCCCGAGACCGACCTTTCGACGCGCGACGTGCTGGATTTCGGCTGCAACCGCGGCGGCTTCCTGCGCCTGCTGCACGCGCTGAAGCCGTTCCGCCACGGGCTGGGCGTCGATATCGCGGAGGAATCCATCGCGGCGGCCCAGGCCCTCAAGGGCGTCGCGCCGCTGGACTTCGCCGTGGCGACGGATCTCTCGCGCTGGCGGAACAGCTTCGACATCGCCTTCAGCTATGAGGTGATCTACCTGCTGCCGGACCTCGCGGCGCATGCCGCCGGCATCCATGCGGCACTGCGCCCGGGCGGCGTGTACTACGCCGTGACCGGCTGCCACACCGCGATGCCGCTCTGGCCCGCCTGGCGGGAGCTGATCGGCGGCATCACCCATGCGCCGGTGCAGGACCGCTCGCCGGAGGACTATGCCGCGGGCTTCGCCGAGGCGGGCTTCGACGTGTCCGTGCGGCGCTTCGGCTATGACGGCTTCGTGCCGGCGGGGAAGCGCAGCGACTACTACCCGACGCTGCGGGACGCCCTGGCCTATCCCGCCGAGCACAAGCTGCTGTTCCGCATGGTGCGGCGGGAGGCGGCCTGAACCGATGCGCGACGGGGAGGGCCGTCCTCCCCGCCGCGCCGGGTTTCAGGCCTCCGGCCCGTCACTCCAGTCCGGCGCGAAATCCGGGCTGACCATCCGCTGGTCCTTGGGCAGGCGCGCGATGGCGGCGCGGTCCTCGTCATCCAGCCGCAGCTTCAGCGAATCCAGGTTGGCCTGCTGGTTGGCGCGGCTGGCGGCCTTGGGCACCGCCGCGACCCCTTCCTGATCCAGCAGCCATTTCAGCGCGACCTGCGCCGGGGTGGCGCCGTGCTTCTTCGCGATGGCCTGGATCTCGGGGATCTCCGCCACCTTGTTGCGGGCCAGGAGGCTGTAGGCGGTGAGCGCGATGTCGTGCCGGCGCGCATAGTCCAGCAGCTTCGACTGGCCGAGCGTCACATGGTACTCGACCTGCAGGCAGGCGATCGGCGCCTTCAGCTCCTCCACCACCTTGCGCAGCAGCGGGCGCGGGAAGTTCGCCACGCCGATCTGGCGCGCCTTGCCCTCTTCCTTCAGACGGACCAGCGCCTCGATGCTGCGCGGCAGGTCCCAGTCCTTCGCCGGCCAGTGGATCAGATAGAGGTCCACATAGTCGGTCCGCAGCTTTTCCAGGCTGCGCGCCATGGCCTCGCTCATCGCCTGCGGCGCCAGATGGTCCCACCAGACCTTGGTGGTCAGGTGCACATCGCCGCGCGCCACGCCGGAGGCGGCGAGGCCGGCGCCCACCGCATCCTCGTTCTCGTAGCGCTCGGCCGTGTCGAGATGGCGGTAGCCGAGTTCCAGCGCCTGCTTCACCGCGGCCTCGCATTCCGCGCCCGTCATCGGCCAGGTGCCGAAGCCCAGTTTGGGCATGCGCAGCCCGTGTTGGGTCAGGTTTTCCATGCTCTCCGCTCCTCTTCCATCCGCCGTCGCCGGCCATGACCGCCGGTCCGCTCCCTGGCCCCGGTGCTGCCATGGCAACCGGCCCTGGCCAGACCCCTGGCGCCCATCCTGACAGGGCCGAGGGTATCTGGTAAAATTTGGAATTGAATTCCAGTTTGGAACACCCTATCAGGATAGGCACGGGAACCGACAAGTCCATAGGGAGAGGACGCCCATGCCATCCGTCGCGGTCATCGGAGCCGGGGTCATCGGCCGTGCCCATATCCGCATCCTGGCGGGCCTGCCGGCGGAACAAGGGCGGCTCGCCGCCATCGTCGATCCCACGCCCGCCGGCGCCGAACTGGCCGCCTCGCTGGGCGTGCCGCATTTCGCCGAGGCCGAGGCGATGCTCGACACGGTCCGCCCGGATGGCGCCGTCATCGCCACACCGAACACGCTGCACGTTCCCGGCGCCCGCGCCTGCATCGCGCGCCGCACCGCCATGCTGATCGAGAAGCCGATCGCCGAGGATCTCGACCTCGCCCTCGCCGTGGCGAAGGAGGCCGAGGAGGCCGACGTGCCGCTGCTGGTCGGTCATTTCCGTCGCCACAACCCGGTGACACGCCGGGCGCGGGAGATCCTGCGCGGCGGCGGGCTCGGCAGGCTGGTGGCGATCAGCGCCGATTCCATGGTGCTGAAGCCGGACCCCTACTACAACGTCGCCTGGCGCCGCGAGCCGGGCGGCGGGCCGGTGCTGATCAACCTTGTCCATGACATCGACGCGCTGCGCTTCCTGTGCGGCGAGATCGAGACGGTGCAGGCCGTCACCGGCAGCACCGCGCGCGGCTTCCTCGTCGAGGACACGGCGGCGGTGATCCTGCGCTTCCGCAGCGGCGCGCTGTGCACCATCACCCTGTCCGACGCCGTGCCCTCCCCCTGGTGCTGGGACCAGACGGCGGGCGAGAACCCCACCTTCCCGCGCCACGACGCCAATGCCTACCGGATCTGCGGCACCGAGGCGTCGCTGGAAATGCCGCGCCTGGCCCTGTGGCGCTATCCCGGCCAGCGCGGCTGGGACCAGAGGCTGGAGCGCGAGGCCCTGCCGGTCGAGGAGCGCGACCCGCTGGTGGAGCAGATGCACCACTTCCTGCGCGTGATCCGGCGGGAGGAGGCGCCGCTCGTCTCCGGCCGCGACGGTGCCGCCACGCTGGCGGCGACGCTGGCCGTCCCCCGTTCCGCCGCCACCGGCGAGGCGGTGCGGCCCGCCTATACGCTGGACGCGGCATGAGCGGGCGGGCGCAGCCCGGGGAAGGCGGCGATGACCGCTGTCCTCGACCGCAGCCTGCGCCTGCTGGAGCAGTTGGCGCTGCAGGCGGAGGGGCTGCCGCTGCATGTGCTGGCCGACCGCCTGCAGATCCCGCGCAGCGCCGCGCACCGGCTGCTGAACGAGCTGATCCGCGAGGGCTATGTGCGGCAGGAGCGCGAGGGCGGCCCCTACAGCCTGACCATCCGTCTCGTCTCGCTGGGCCTTACCTACCTCGCCCGCAACGGCATCCCGGATGTGGCGCAGCCCATCCTGGACAGCCTGGCACGGCGCAGCGGCGAGCTCTGCCGCCTCGGCATCACCGACACCACCGGCCTGACCTGGGTGGCCAAGGCACAGGGCGCGCGGGACGGGTTGCGCTACGACCCCGATGACGGCGCCCGGGCCATGCTGGCCCCCACCGCCAACGGCCAGGCCTGGCTCGCCAGCATGAGCGACGAGGAAGCCCTGGCCCTGGTGGCGCGGCAGGAGATCGGGAATGGCGGCTTCGGCGACCCGGCCCGGATGGGCCCCGGCGCGCCACGCACGGTGCGGGCCCTGCTGGAACAACTCGCCCAGGCGCGCCGCCAGGGCTACGCCATCATGGTGGAAGGCTCCGCCCCCGGCACCGCCGCCGTGGCCGCGGTGATCCGCCAGCCGGAAAGCGGCGCGGTGATCGGCACGCTGAGCCTCGCCGGCCCCTCGGTGCGGATGATGGAAGCCCGGCTGCACGCGCTGGCGCCCGACCTGCTGGCGGCGGCGGCGGAGATGGGCGAGGCCAGCCGCGCCTCCCGCCTCTTCGCCCCGCGCCCGGCACCGGAAGCCGGCAGCGCGGCCGCCTGAACGAGATGCGGGCGCGGCGGGGATTTCCGCCGGCCCTGCGGAACACGCCAAACTACGGAAGGAGGACATGATGCAACGCTACGAGATCGCGACGCTCAACACGGCCCTGGGCGGGGCGGCCAAGGCCGCCCCAGGGATCGAGGGATTCTGCCGCGAGGGCGGCGGCAGGCTGCTCGGCTGCTGGGCCACGGAGATCGGCCCGCTGAACCAGGTGCTGATCCTGCGCGGCTTCGACACGGCCGAGGATGCCGCGAAGGAACGCGAGCGCACCCTGCGTGCCGCCAATCCCTTCGGCGCGGCCGAGGTGCTGAATGGCATGACCCTGGACAGCTACGTGCCCTTCCCCTTCCTCCCTCCGGTCGAGCCCGGGGAGTACGGTTCGGTCTATGAGATCCGCACCTATGTGCTGAAGACCGGCGGCGTCGAGCCGACGATCGAGGCCTGGAAGGCCGCCGTGCCGCCGCGCGTGAAGTACTCGCCGCTGACCATCGCCATGTACGCGGTCGATGGCGCGCCGCGCTTCACCCATATCTGGCCCTACAAGGGCCTCGACGACCGGGCCGCCGTGCGCGCGAAGACGGTGGCCGAGGGCGTCTGGCCGCCCAAGGGCGGGCCGGCCTGGCTGACCTCCGACATGCGCTCCACCATCGGGCTGCCGCTGCCCATCTCTCCGCTGCGCTGAGGGACCGGCCGTGGAACGTGTCTTCTCCCTCGCCGCGCTCACCGCGCTGGAACTGCCGCCGCCCGCGCTGATCGACGTGGCGGCCGCCACCGGCTGCCGCCATGCCGGGCTGCGGCTGATCCCCGTCGCGCCGGGGGCCACCGCCTATCCGCTGATGGACGACAAGCCCCTGATGCGGGAAACCCTGGCCCGCATCCGCGACACCGGCGTCACCGTGGCGGATCTGGAGATCGTCATGCTGCGGCCGGACACGGATATCGCGGCGCTGCGTCCCTTCCTGGAGGCCGGGGCGGAGTTGGGTGCGAAGAACGTGCTCGTCGCCGGCTATGACCCCGACGAGGCGCGGCTGATCGACAGCTTCGCCCGCTTCTGCCAGGAGGCCGCGCCCTTCGGCCTGACCGGCGACCTGGAATTCATGCCCTGGACCCAGGTGCCGGATCTGTCCACCGCGACCCGCATCGTGGAGAAGGCGGGGCAGCCCAATGGTGGCGTGCTGGTGGATGCGCTGCACTTCGACCGTTCCAACAGCACGCTGGAGGATGTGGCGAAGCTGCCGCGCCACCGGATGCACTACTGGCAGATGTGCGACGCACCGGGTGGGCGGAACTGGCAGGACTGGAGCACGGAGGAACTGCTCCACACTGCCCGCGCCGAACGCCGCTTCCCCGGCGATGGCGGGATCGACCTCGTGGCGCTGACCCGTGCCATGCCGGCGGACATCCCCGTCAGCCTGGAGATCCCGACGCTGGAACTGGCGAAGACCGTGGGCGCCGAAGAGCGCGTCCGCCGCGCCGTTGCGGCGGCGAAGCGGGTGATCGCGGCCGCGGAAGGCTGAGCGCCGGCTTCCTGGGCCGGCCCCGGGGGAGAGGCGCTGCCTCTCCGCCCGGACCCCCACTCCGCCGGGGACCGGAGCCGGTCCCCGGACTTTCGTTGGTTCGGGTGATGAGCGTCAGCCTGACGCCCGATCCCTGGGAGCAGGTGGATCGGCGGGGCTCCTGAAAAGCGCGATCCGGTGTCAGAAAGCACCAACGCACCGGGTCCAGGGCGCGCAGCGTCCTGGCGGATGGGGGTCCGGGGGAAGGCAGAGCCTTCGCCCCGGGACGGTGCACCGCCGGAACGCTCAGCGCCGCTGGTTGTACACATCCACGCAAACGGCGCCGAGCAGGACGATGCCCTTGATCACCTGCTGGTAGTCGATGCCGATGCCCAGGATCGACATGCCGTTGTTCATCACGCCCATGATCAGGGCGCCGATCACCGCGCCGACCACCTTGCCCACGCCGCCATAGGCGGAGGCGCCGCCGATGAAGCAGGCGGCGATCACATCCAGCTCGAAGCCCAGCCCGGCCTTGGGCGTCGCGGTGTTCAGGCGGGCGGTGAAGATCAGCCCGGCCAGCGCCGCCAGCACGCCCATGTTCACGAAGGTGAGGAAGGTCAGCCGTTCCGTCTTCACGCCGGACAGCTTCGCCGCCTTCTCGTTGCCGCCCACCGCATAGATCTGCCGCCCCACCACCGTCCGGTTGGTGACGAAGGCATAGAGCCCGATCAGCAGCAGCATGATCAGCAGCACGTTGGGCAGGCCGCGATGCGAGGCGATCAGATAGGTCAGGTAGATGGTCATGCCCGCGATGACGAGGGTCTTCACCGCGAAGAAAGGCAGCGGCTCGACCTCCACCCCATGCCCCTGCTGCCGCAGCCGCCCGCGCCAGGCGAACCAGACCATGGCCAGCGCCATGACCACGCCGAGCAGCAGCGAGGTCAGGTAGACGCCACCCTGCTGGCCGAAGAACTCCGGGATGAAGCCGGAGGAGAGGCGCTGGAACTCCACCGGGAAGGGGCCGACCGACTTGCCGCCCAGGACGGACAGCATCAGCCCCTTGAAGACCAGCATCCCCGCCAGGGTAACGATGAAGGAGGGGATTCTCAGATAGGCGACGAACCAGCCCTGCACCCCGCCGATGATGCCGCCGGCCACGAGGCAGAGCAGTGCCGCCGGCACGAAGGGGATGTTGAACTGCACGATCAGCACGGCGGAGAGCGCGCCGATGAAGCCCGCCACCGAACCGACCGAGAGGTCGATATGGCCGGTGACGATCACCATCAGCATGCCGAGCGCCATGATGACGATATAGCTGTTCTGCAGCACGAGGTTGGTCAGATTCAGCGGCCGTAGCAGCGTGCCGTCCGTCACCACCTGGAAGAACAGCATGATGGCGAAGAGCGAAAGCAGCATGCCATAGCTGCGCTCAGGCTCTCCTTCACCAGATGGGCATGGCCCGTCCGCGCCGGGGGCGGGCCGGGGAATGTGGCCTGTTCGCTCATGGCACCGTTTCTCCCATGGGTTCCGCCTGGAGGGCGCGGTTGGTCACGATGGCCCGCATGATCCGCTCCTGCGACGCCTCCGCCGCCGGGAACTCGCCGACGAAGCGGCCCTCGTTCATCACGCAGATGCGGTCGCAGATGCCGAGAAGCTCCGGCATCTCGGAGGAGATGACGATCACGCCCTTGCCGCTGTCGGCCAGCTCCTGGATGATCTGGTAGATCTCGTACTTGGCCCCGACATCGATGCCGCGCGTCGGCTCGTCGAGGATCAGCACCTCCGGCCCCGAGAAGAGCCACTTGGACAGCACCACCTTCTGCTGGTTGCCGCCCGAGAGCTTGCCCGCCTCCTGATAGACGCTGGAGCAGCGGATCCGCATCCGGGCGCGGAAGCCCTGCGCCACCTTCAGCTCCTCGATATCGTCGATCACCGAACGGTTGGACACGGCGGGCAGGTTGGCCAGGGTGATGTTCTTGCGGATGTCCTCGTCCAGCAGCAGGCCGAGATGCTTGCGGTCCTCGGTCACATAGGCGAGGCCGGCATCGATGGCACGGCGGACGGTGGAAAGGTCCGCCTCCCGCCCCTGCAGGAAGGCGCGCCCGGTGATGTTGCGCCCATAGGAACGCCCGAAGACGCTCATGGCGAGTTCGGTGCGCCCGGCGCCCATCAGCCCGGCGATGCCCAGGATCTCCCCGCGGCGGAGCCTGAGGCTCACATCCTTCACCACCTTGCGGCCGGGATGCAGCGGATGGTCCACGGACCAGCCCTCGATGCGGAAGATCTCCTCGCCGATCCGCGGCGTGTGGTGCGGGTAGCGGCTTTCCAGGTCCCGGTCCACCATCCGGCGGATGATGTGGTCCTCCTCCACCGGCGCGGCGTGGCAGTCCATCGTCTCCACCGTCTGGCCATCGCGCAGCACGGTGATGCGGTCGGCGACGGTCGAGATCTCGTTCAGCTTGTGGGAGATCAGGATGGAGGCGATGCCCTGCGCCCGGAACTCCACCAGCAGGTCCAGCAGCGCCTGGCTGTCGCGCTCGTTCAGGCTGGCGGTGGGCTCGTCCAGGATCAGCAAGCGCACCTCCTTGGACAGGGCCTTGGCAATCTCCACGAGCTGCTGCTTGCCGACGCCGATATCAGTGACCAGCGTGTCCGGCGAATCCGTCAGCCCGACCTTCGCCAGCAGTTCCCGGGTGCGCCGGTACACCGCGCCCCGGTCGATCACCCCGAAGCGGGTGGGCGCATTGGCCAGGAAGATGTTCTCCGCGATCGACATCAGCGGGATCAGGGCGAGTTCCTGATGGATGATGATGATCCCGAGCGCCTCGGAATCGTTGATGTCGCGGAACTGGCGGGTCTGGCCGTCATAGATGATCTCGCCCTCGTAGCTGCCATGCGGATAGACGCCGCTCAGCACCTTCATGAGGGTGGACTTGCCGGCGCCGTTCTCGCCCACCAGCGCGTGGATCTCGCCGGGCATGACAGTGAGGTTGACGTTGTTCAGCGCCCTCACCACGCCGAAGCGCTTGGTGATGCCGCGCATTTCCAGGATGGGTTCCATCGCCGTCCTCCGGATCGCAGCCTGGTGCGGAGCGCGCAGGCAGCGCGCCCCGCGCCGGAGGTCAGACGATCTCCTGCTTCTTGTAGTATCCGCTGCCGACCAGCACCTGCTCCCAGTTGCTCTTGTCCACCACCACGGGCTTGAGCAGGTAGGAGGGCACGACCTTCACGCCGTTGTTATAGGTCTTGGTGTCGTTCACCTTGACCTCCTGGCCGGACAGCACGGCATCGACCATGTCGGCCGTGACCTTGGCCAGCTCGCGCGTGTCCTTGAAGATCGTGGAATACTGCTCGCCCGCCAGGATCGACTTCACCGAGGGGATCTCGGCATCCTGGCCCGTCACCACCGGCATGGGCATGTTGCCGCTGCCATAGCCGACGCCCTTGAGCGAGGAGAGGATGCCGATGGAAAGCCCGTCATAGGGCGAGAGCACGGCATTCAGGCGGCGGTCGGTGTAGAAGGCGCTGAGCAGGTTGTCCATGCGCGACTGGGCCGTCGCCGGGTCCCAGCGCAGGATGGAGACCTTGTCCATGCCCATCTGCCCGCTCGGCACCACCAGCTTCTTGCTGTCGATGTAGGGCTGCAGCACCGACATCGCGCCGTTGTAGAAGAAATAGGCGTTGTTGTCGTCCGGAGAGCCGCCGAACAGCTCGATGTTGAAGGGGCCGGCGCCGTCCTTCAGCTTCAGCGCGGATTCGATGGACTGCGCCTGCAGCACGCCCACCTGAAAATTGTCGAAGGTGGCGTAGTAGTCGACATTCGCGGAGCCGCGGATCAGCCGGTCATAGGCGATGACCTTGGTGCCCGCCGCCGCCGCCTGGTTCAGCACGTCGGACAGGGTGGTGCCGTCGATCGAGGCAATGACCAGGACCTTGGCGCCCTTGGTCAGCATGTTCTCGATCTGCGAGAGCTGGTTGGGGATGTCGTCGTCGGCGTATTGCAGGTCGGTGGTGTAGCCCCGCTCCTTCAACACCCTGACGATGTTGTCGCCATCCTGGATCCAGCGGGTGGAGGACTTGGTGGGCATGGCGATGCCCACATTCCCCTTCTTCTGCGCATAGGCGGGCCTGCCCAGCCCGGAAACCAGTCCGGCACCACCGAGCATGGCCACGGAGGCCGTCATCAGGGTTCTGCGCTTCATCATTTCCTCGCTCTCTTATCATTATGGGCCGCTTCCGGCCGGTCTTCCGCGGACCCACCGCATCGCGGGGGCGGCTTCCGGGCTCTCAGGCCTCGTGAAACGCCTCCACGGTGTTCCGTTGTCCCAGCATGAAGGCATCCGCGACATGGATCATAGGGGAGAGGTCCACATCGCAGCCGCCCTGCCGGATTAAATCGACGAAATGCCGGTAGATTCCACGATATTCGGCCTCCGGCGCCTCCAGCAGCAACTCACCATTCCGTTCCAGCCGGGCGCCGCCGCGCGAAAGGGTCAGGCGCTCGGTGTCCGTCTCCAGATGGATGTCCCAGCTCTGCGGCCCGGTCTGGCGCCAGTCGAACTCGGCACGGAAATCGCCGCCCTTCATGGCGTCATGCGCGGCGCCGAAGCGCAGCGCGGCCGCGATCGGCGCCGCGCGGTTGGCCGGAAAGGACAGCTCGGCCCCGGTCAGGAAGACGGGGAAGGGCAGGATGCGGGTGAGGATCGAGAGCGCGTTGATCCCCGGATCGAAGACGCCGAGGCCGCCCGGCTCCCAGATCCATTCCTGGCCCGGATGCCAGACCCTCACATCCTCCTTCCACTGGATCAGCAGCGAGCGGATACGCTGTCCGGCGAGGCGTTCGCGCAGCGGCTCCACCACCGGGGCGAAGCGGGAATGCCAGGTGGCGAAGAGCGTCAGCCCCTTCCGCCGCGCCATCTCCTGCAAGGGGCCGATCTCGGCCAGGGTGGCGCCGGGCGGCTTTTCCAGCAGCACATGCTTGCCGGCGGCGAGGGCCTGCGCCGCCAGCGCGTGGCGCCCCTGCGGCGGCGTGCAGAGCGCCACCGCGTCAATGGGCGTACCGGAGGCCAGCAGCGCCTCCAGCGTCGGGAAGGAAGGGAGATCCGGCAGCCCGGCGTTGCGGCTCGCGATTCCCGCCAGGGCGATGCCCGGCGTGGCCGCGATGGCGGGAAGATGCTGGTCGCGCGCGATCTTGCCCAGCCCGACCAGCCCCAGCCGAATCTCACCCATGCATGGACTCTCCCCTTCTACCGGCCCCAGCGCAGCACCAGCGGATCGAGCCGCCGTGCGATCTCCATCAGCCCCGCGCGTGTGGCCGGATGCAGCGGCATCAGCGGGTGGCGCACCGCCTCGGAGCGGATGACGCCACCTTCCTTCATCAGTGCCTTGCACGCCACCAGCCCGCACTGGCGATTCTCATAATTGATCAGCGGCAGCCAGCGGGCATAGGCATCCACCGCCTCCTCGCGCCGCCCGGCCTCCCAGGGGTCCATGATCTGGCGGATGCCGTCGGGATAGCCGCCTCCGGTCATCGCCCCCGTGGCCCCGGCATCGAGGTCGGCCATCAGCGTGATCGCCTCCTCGCCATCCCAGGGGCCGACGATCGAATCGCCGCCGATCTCGATCAGGCGGCGCAGCTTGGCAGCGGCCTGCGGGACCTCGATCTTGAAATAGGCGACATTGGCGATCTCGCGCGCCATCCGGGCCAGGAACTCGGCGGAAAGCGGCGTGCCCGCCACCGGCGCGTCCTGGATCATGATGGGGATGCGGATCGCATCCGAGACGCGCTGGAAGAACTCGTAGATCCCGGGCTCGGCGACGCGGAAGGTCGCGCCGTGATAGGGCGGCATGATCATCACCATGGCCGCGCCCATGTCCTGCGCCCGCTTCGAGCGCTCGGCGCAGATCTCGCTGCCGAAATGCGTGGTGGTCACGATCACCGGCACGCGGCCGGCGACATGCTCCAGCACCACCCGCATCACCTGGTCGCGCTCCTCGTCCGTCAGCACGAACTGCTCGGAGAAGTTGGCCAGGATGCAGAGGCCGTGCGAGCCGGCGTCGATCATGAAGTCGATGGCCCGGCGCTGGCCGTCGAGGTCCAGGCGCCCGCGGTCGTCGAAGACGGTCGGGGCCACGGGGAAGACGCCGCGATAGGCGTGGGGGTTGGTGTCCGTCATGGTTCGGTCTCCGGCGGCGTCAGTGGTTGTCGCGGGCAACGGGGGAGCCGCTGCCGCCGACGAGGAAGTCCAGATCGACGCCCTTGTCCGCCTGCAGCACGTGCTCGACATACATCTTGGTGTAGCCGCGCTGGGCGAGCGGCGTTTCCGGCGGCACCCAGGCGGCCCGGCGCGCCGCCAGCACCTCGTCGGAGACATGCAGGTTCAGGCTGCGCGCCGCGACGTCGAGGGTGATCATGTCGCCGTTCTCGACCAGAGCGAGGTTGCCGCCCGCCATGGCCTCCGGCGCCACATGCAGCACGACGGTGCCATAGGCGGTGCCGGACATGCGGGCGTCGGAGATGCGGATCATGTCGCGCACGCCCTGGCGCAGCAGCTTGGGCGGCAGCGGCATGTTGCCGACCTCCGCCATGCCGGGATAGCCCTTCGGCCCGCAATACTTTAGCACCATGACGCAGCTCTCGTCGATGTCGAGATCCTCGTCGTTGATGCGGGCATGCAGGTCCTCGATGCTCTCGAAGACCACGGCGCGGCCGGTGTGCTGCAACAGGTGCGGCGAGGCGGCGGAAGGCTTGATCACCGCGCCGTCCGGGCAGAGGTTGCCGCGCAGGATGGCGATGCCGGCATGCGGCTTGAACGGCGCGTCATAGGAATGGATGACGTCGCGGTTCCAGCACTCGGCCTCCGCCACGTTCTCCGCCAGCGTGCGCCCGTTGGCGGTGATCGCATCGGCATGCAGCAGCCCGCGCTCCACCAGCTCCCGCAGCACCACGGGCAGGCCGCCGGCGTAGTAGAAATCCTCCATCAGATGCTCGCCGGAGGGCTTGAGGTTCACGAGGCAGTTCACCTCGCTCGCCAGCCGGTCGAAATCCTCCAGCGTCAGCGGGATGCCGAGCCGCCCGGCGATGGCCAGAAGGTGCACCACCGCGTTGGTGGAACCGCCGATCGCGGCCAGGGTACGGATCGCGTTCTCGAAGGCCTGCCGTGTCAGGATCTTCGACATGCGCATGTCCTCGCGCACCATCTCCACGATCCGCCGCCCGGCGAGCCGCGCGAGCTGGTTGCGCCGCGCATCCGGCGCCGGGATGGCGGCGTTGGTGGGCAGGCCGATGCCCAGCGCCTCGACCATCGAGGCCATGGTGGAGGCCGTGCCCATGGTCATGCAGGAGCCGGCGGAACGCGACATGGCGCCCTCGGCCTCATGGAACTGGCGCAGCGTGATCTCGCCGGCGCGGAGCTGCTCGCTCATCGAGATGGTGTTGGTGCCGGAGCCGATCTTCTGCCCGCGGTAATGCCCGCTCAGCATCGGCCCGCCGGACACGCCGATGGTCGGCAGGTCCACGCTGGCCGCGCCCATCAGCAGGGCCGGGGTGGTCTTGTCGCAGCCCATCAGCAGCACCACGCCGTCCAGCGGGTTGGCGCGCAGCGCCTCCTCCACATCCATCGAGGCGAGGTTGCGGTAGAGCATGGCCGTCGGGCGCATCTGCGTCTCGCCCAGGCTCAGCACCGGGAATTCCAGCGGATAGCCACCGGCCTCCAGGATGCCGTGGCGGACGTGCTCGGCGATGGTGCGGAAATGCCCGTTGCAGGGCGTCAGCTCCGACCAGGTGTTGCAGATGCCCACCACCGGGCGGCCATCGAACTGGTCGTCGGGCAGGCCGCGGTTGCGCAGCCAGGATCGGTAGTAGAATCCCATCTTGTCCTGCCGCGCGAACCACTGGCGGCTGCGCAGACCCTTGCCCTCGGGCTTCTCGTCCATCTCGAATTCCTGACGTCCTGGCCGGCGGCGCCTGCCTGCCGGCAATTCCTCTGTGTGCCGGGCGCCCCGGATGGGCCTCCCCCCGGCGCCCTCCTCAGCTCCGCCCGGACCGGCGCGCGGGCGGCAGGCCCGCCCCATGGGGCAGGGTCCGTGGCGCCGCCTCCGGCACGATGCTGTCCGGCACGATGCTGTGGAGATTCATGCGAACCCGTCCTCCTCGCCGCGCCTCTGCTCCGGGGTGTCGGTCGCCTTGCGCGTCCCGGGGGCACGATTCCTTGGGCGACAGGGATAGGGAGCGCGGCAGAACAAGTCCAATGCCAAGACGGGGAGAATCGATACCAGAACTGGTATGCTTCCTGGATGCCCCTCCCCACTCCCCTGCCCCTGCCCCTGCCGCCGGACTGGTTCGCGCGCTTCCGGCTGAAGCTGCGGCACCTGCAGCTCCTGGCCTCGCTGGACGAGACCCGGAACCTGAACCGCACGGCCGAGGCGCTCGGGATCACCCAGCCCGCGGCCTCCCGCCTCCTGGCCGAGATCGAGCGCATCCTGGGCGAGCCGGCCTTCCTCCGCCGCCCGCGCGGCCTGGTGCCGAACGCCCTGGGCGAGGTGCTGGTCCGCCGCGCCCGCACGGTGCTGATCGACCTGACCCAGGCCGCCGCCGAGATGAACAGCCTGCGCGGCGGGCTGGGCGGCGCCGTCGCGGTCGGCGCGGTGACCGGCCCGGCGGTGGATATCCTGAGCCGCGCCGTTGAGGCGGTGCAGCGCAGCAGCCCCGGCCTGCAGATCACGGTGGAGGTGGACACCAGCGCCCCGCTGGTGGCGCATCTGCTGGAAGGACGGCTGGATTTCGTGCTGGCCCGGCTGCCGCCGGAGATGGGGCCGGATGCCATCCTCTATCGGGAGGCGGCCGAGGAGGAGCTCTGCTTCCTGGTGCGGGCCGGGCACCCTCTGCTGCACCGGCGCGGCCTGGCGCTGCGCGACCTGCTGAACCTGCCCTGGGTGCTGCAACCGCCCGGCACGCTGCTGCGGCGGCGGGTGGACCTGCTGTTCCTGCGCCTCGGCCTGCCCCTGCCGGGGCGGATGCTCAACACCTCCTCGGTGCTGCTCACCCTGGCGAACCTGTCCCGCAGCGACGCGGTCGGCGTCATCAGCGCCTCCGTCGCCAGCATTTTCGCGCCGAAAGGCCAGTTCCGCCGCCTCGCCCCCCTGCGCGACGTGCCCCGCCTCGCCGTGGAGCCCTTCGGCCTGATCCAACTGCGCGAACGCCCCCTCTCCCCTCCTGCGCAACGCCTCTTCAGCGCGGTCGAGGGGTCGCTCTTTCCGGAAGGGTGAAGGCCGCGCTCTTGTCTGGCCCCCGGGGGCAAGGCTCCGCCTCGCCCCCGGAACCCCCACTCCGCCGGGGACCGAAGCCGGTCCCCGGACCCCGGGCTTTCGTTGGCGCCGGTGGTGGGCGTCAGCCTACTGGCTGATCCATGAGAGCAGGTGGATCAGCGTGGTGCCCGAAAAGAAAGAAGCCGTGTCCGCGCTTGTGGCGCCCGCAGTCGCCGGAGAGCATCGCTCTCCGGCGCGATCCGGTGTCAGCGAGCGCCCACGAACCGGGTCCAGGGCCCGCAGGGTCCTGGCGGATAAGGGGGTCCGGGGGGAAAAGGCGGAGCCTTGTCCCCCCCGGGGATAGCGAGACGCCAGCCGTAACGCACAACCGGCGATGCTTCCGGATCAGTCGTTATGCGTTTCGTGTGCCCCGGCGGCGCCGATCTGCCAGTATCCGGCGGCCTTGACCCGTTCCTTGGGCAGGCCGCGCTCATCCAGCAGGATGCGGCGCAGGCGCTTGGCGACCAGGGATTCGCAGGCGACCCAGGCATAGCCTTCGCCGCCCGGCAGACGCAGGGCACGCAGCGCCTCCTCCAGCCCGGTGCCCTGGCCCGGCGGCACGCGGCCGCGATGGACCCAGCGCAGGTCGAGCTTCGCCCGGCTTTGCCAGACCTGCTCCTCCTCCGGCCCGGCCACCTCGGCGATGACCAGGGCATGGCTGCCCTCGGGCAGTTCCTCCAGGCGGCGGCCGATCGCGGGCAGGGCGGTCTCGTCGCCGATCAGCAGGTGCCAGTCGAAATCCAGGGGGATCACGAAGGAGCCGCGCGGGCCGCCGAGGCCGATGCGGTCGCCGGGCCTGGCGCGGCTGGCCCAGTCCGTCGCCGGTCCGTTCTCGTGCAGGGCGAAGTCGATCTCCAGCACCCCTGCCGCCTCGTCATAGCGGCGCGGGGTGTAGTCGCGCGCAGGGGGGCGCGGCTGGCCCTCGGGGAAGACGACGCCGTTCGGCCCCGCCACCGGCAATGTCACCGGCGCGCCCGGCTCAGGGAAGAAGAGCTTCACGTGGTCGTCGAAGGAGAGGCTGGTGAAGCCGGCGAGGTCCGGCCCCGCCAGGGTGATCCGGCGCATGGCCGGGGTGATGTCCTCCACCCGTGTCACTTCGAGCTGGCGGAAGCGAAGCTCGTGGCGGACCCGGCGCGCCACCCGCGCCGGGGCCTTCTCCATGCCCGTATCCATGGCTGGTTCCCTTATTCCCGCTCGATCCGTGTCGCGGTGGCGTCGATGGCCTCCACGATGCGGCGGAGCTGTTCCTCGGAGAGGTTGCCGCGACCGAGACGCAGCCGCAGGGCGAGCTTGAGGTTATGCATGGCGCGGAGGATCTGCAACTTGCCGCCCTCGGGGCTGTCGCCGCCAGCCGCCGCCATCCGGGCGAAGAGGGCATCGGCCTCCGCCTTCTGTTCCGTCAGGACGCGTTCGCCCTCCGGGGTGACGGCATAGAGCTTCTTGGCGCCCTCAGTGGCGGAAACGGCGATCTGGCCGAGTTCCTCCAGCAGGGTCAGGGTGGGGTAGATCGTGCCGGGGCTGGGGCGGTAGGCACCGCCGAGCCGGGTCTCGATCTCCTCCATCAGCTCATAGCCGTGGCGGGGCCGTTCCGCGATCAGGCGCAACAGGACGAGGCGGAGGTCGCCGCTCTCGAAGAAGCGGCCACCGCGTCCGCCGCCGCGCCTGCCGTGATGGCCATGCCGGCCGAAGGGGCTGGAGCCGCGTCCGCCACGCTCGCCATCCCCGAAATCGCGGTGGAAGCGGCGGGCTTCGCCGTGGCTGCCCTGATCGGGCCAACGGGGCTCGGAGAGGCGTGGGTCACGGCGGTGGGAGAAGAAATGTCTCACGAGATATCCTCGATAGGGTTTCGATATATCGAAAAATAGGACACCTCTATCTGCGGCGCAAGATTCGATATATCGAAAATATTCACTTCGCCGGGATATGCCCCCGGCAGGGAGCACAGGCTCGCTCGGCGCTTGGTCCCCGGCGCCGGGTGGCTTATCTGAGGGGCGACAACCTTCCCGCGCGGCCGAAAACCCGCCTCAAGCCCGCATTCCGGCCGGATCCTCCATGACCGACACCCCCTCTCCCGCATCCGCAACTTCTCGATCATCGCCCATATCGACCATGGCAAGAGCACGCTGGCCGACCGGCTGATCCAGAAGACCGGCGCCCTGTCCGACCGCGAGATGACCAACCAGGTCCTCGACAACATGGAGCTGGAGCGCGAGCGCGGCATCACCATCAAGGCGCAGACGGTCCGGCTCGACTACCGCGCCGCGGATGGGGAGATGTACCAGCTGAACCTCATGGACACGCCGGGCCATGTGGACTTCGCCTACGAGGTCTCCCGCTCGCTGGCGGCCTGCGAGGGCTCGCTGCTGGTGGTCGATGCCTCCCAGGGCGTGGAGGCGCAGACGCTCGCCAATGTCTATCAGGCCATCGAGGCGGGGCACGAGATCGTCCCCATCCTGAACAAGGTGGACCTGCCGGCCGCCGAGCCGGAGCGGGTGAAGCAGCAGATCGAGGACGTGGTCGGCATCCCGGCCGACGACGCGGTGATGATCTCGGCCAAGACCGGGCTGAACATCGAGGGCGTGCTGGAGGCTATCGTCACCCGCCTGCCGCCGCCGCAGGGGAACCCGGACGCGCCGACCAAGGCGCTGCTGGTGGACAGCTGGTACGACGCCTATCTGGGCGTGATCATCCTGGTGCGGGTGAAGGACGGCCACCTGCGGCGCGGCCAGAAGATCCGCATGATGGCCAATGGCACCACGCATGTGATCGACCAGGTGGGCGTGTTCCGGCCGAAGATGCAGGCCGTCGAGAGCCTCGGGCCGGGCGAGATGGGCTATTTCACCGCCGCCATCAAGACGGTGGCCGACACCAATGTCGGCGACACGGTGACGGACGACCGCAACCCGGCGCCGGAGCCGCTGGCGGGGTTCAAGCCCTCCATCCCCGTGGTCTGGTGCGGCCTCTATCCCGTCGATGCCGATGATTTCGAGAAGCTGCGGGAATCGCTGTCCAAGCTGCGGCTGAACGATGCCTCCTTCCACTACGAGGCCGAGACTTCCGCCGCGCTGGGCTTCGGCTTCCGCTGCGGCTTCCTCGGCCTGCTGCACCTGGAGATCATCCAGGAGTGAGCCGTGAGTTCGACCTCGACCTGATCGCGACCGCGCCCAGCGTGGTCTACAAGATCAACAAGACGAACGGCGAGAGGATGGAGCTGCACAACCCGGCCGACATGCCGGACGGCTCGGTGATCGACACGATCGAGGAGCCCTGGATCAAGGCGACGATCTTCGTCCCCGACGAATATCTCGGCTCCGTGCTGGCGCTCTGCTCCGAGCGGCGTGGGCAGCAGATCGACCTCACCTATGTCGGCACCCGCGCCATGGCGGTCTACAAGCTGCCGCTGAACGAGGTGGTCTTCGACTTCTACGACCGGCTGAAGTCGATCTCCCGCGGCTATGCCTCCTTCGACTACACGATGGACGGCTACGAGGAGAGCGACCTCGTGAAGATCTCCATCCTGGTGAACAGCGAGCCGGTGGACGCGCTGAGCTTCATGGCGCACCGCTCCCAGGCGGAGAAGCGCGGGCGGCAGATCTGCGAGCGGCTGAAGGACCTGATCCCCAAGCAGCTCTTCAAGATCGCCATCCAGGCCGCGATCGGCTCCCGCGTCATCGCGCGCGAAACGATCGGCGCGCTGAGCAAGGACGTCACCGCCAAGTGCTACGGCGGAGACATCTCGCGCAAGCGCAAGCTGCTGGAGAAGCAGAAGGAGGGCAAGAAGCGCATGCGGCAGTTCGGCAAGGTCGAGATCCCGCAGAGCGCCTTCATCGCCGCCCTCAAGATGGACGCCTGACGGACGCCTCCCCGCGCGGGAGGCGCCCTGCCTTTTTCCCGGCCTGCCCCTCGCCGGCAGGCCGGCCCCCGCTCCGGACATTGGTTCCGGGCAGTGCCAGGATCGGGTTCCCAGGGCGCAGGGCAGATTGTTTCGATAAAGCAACATAATAGACTCTTTCCACAAGCCCCGACCCGCTTCTTCGTCGTTGACCTTTGCACCGGCGCATCCTTCCATGAAGGAATTATAATCCGGAGGTAACGACATGATTCGGCGCTGTGCCCTCGCCCTGGCGGCCGCCTTCCTGGCCCTGCCGGCCGCCGCGCAGGATGCCTATCCCAGCCGCACGATCACCATGACCGTGCCCTTCGCCGCCGGCGGGCCGACCGACACGGTGGCGCGGCTGGTCGCCGAGGCCATGGGGCGCGACCTGAAGCAGACGGTGGTGATCGAGAATGTCGGCGGGGCCGGCGGCACGCTCGGCGCCGCCCGGGTCGCCCTGGCCAAGCCGGACGGCTACGCCATCCTCATGCACCATATCGGCATGGGCACGACGCCGACCCTGTACCGCCGCCTGTCCTATGACCCGGTGAACGGATTCGAAACGGTCGGCCTCGTCACCGAGGTGCCGATGACGGTGATCGCGCGCAAGACTATCGGCGCGAACACGCTGGCCGAGCTGACGGCGCTGATGAAGCGCGACGGCACGAAGATCAACCTCGCCAATGCCGGGATCGGGGCGGCCAGCCATCTCTGCGGCCTGCTCTGGCAGAGCGCCATCGCCACGCAGGTGACCACCGTGCCCTATCGCGGCACCGCCCCGGCGATGACCGATCTGATCGGCGGCACGGTGGATGTGATGTGCGACCAGACCACCAACACCACGGAGCAGATCAAGGCCGGCGCCGTGCGTGCCTTCGCCGTGACGACGAAGGAGCGCCTGGCCGCCCTGCCCGACCTGCCGACGGTACGGGAAGCCGGGCTGCCAGGGCTGGAGGTCTCCATCTGGCACGGCATCTACACACCGCGCGGCACGCCGGCCGCCATCAACGAGCGGCTTTCCGCCGCCCTGCGCGTGGCGCTGAAGGACCCGCAGGTCGTCTCGCGCTTCGCGGAACTCGGCACCGCACCGGTGGCCGATGCGATGGCCACACCCAAGGCGCACCGGGACTACTGGATGGCCGATATCGCGAAATGGCGCCCGGTGATCCAGGAGGCTGGGCAATACGCCGACTGATCCCCCGGCGGCGGCGCCACGCGTGCCGCCGCTGGTCCCATCGCCCGGCCTCCGCCCCCCGGCACGGAATGCGGCCGGAAGGAGATGTCCTGACGGTGCATCGCAATCAGGCCGGGTCCAGGCTATAAGCGAGGCCGGACGAAAACAGAATTGAGCGGGCATCTGGCATGAGCACACTGGAGGGACGTCGGGTCCTGGTCGTGGAAGACGAGACACTCGTGGCAATGCTGGTGGAGGATACGCTGCTCGACGCCGGCGCGCAGGTCCTGGGGCCCGTGGCGACGGTGGCGGCTGCCCTGCAACTGATCCAGGCCGAGAGGCCCGATGTCGCCGTACTCGACCTGAATCTGGCAGGCGAGACCTCCGAGCCGATCGCCGACGCACTGACGGGCATGGGCGTGCCCTTCGTGGTGGCCTCCGGCTATGGGCAGGCCGGCGTGCCGACCCGGCATGCCAACGTCCCGGTGCTGGCCAAGCCCTATGCCCCCGAGGAACTCACCCAGGACCTCGCCCGCCTGCTGCCCTGACTGAAGCTCCCGTCCCGCGCCGGGGCCGGGATGCATCGGATGCCCCGGTCCGGCGGGAATGCCGCGCAGCTTGCCGATATGAACGGCCGCCTCTTCTGACCGTCCCGCTCGTGGCCGGCCCCCGGCGGCAAGGCGAAGCCTTGCTCCCAAGGACAGCGCAACGGCCGTGCATCAGGACTTCCCCGCCGGAGCGGCTTCACGGCCTCCGGCTGGCGCCATCCTTGTGGCCAGGCTTCACCCCGGCAGCCAGCCGGCCAGTTCCTCGCGCAACAGGGCTTCCAGCAGCGCCACGGCACCGGGGGAATCGTTCAGGCAGGGGATCACCGTGTAGTCCTCGCCCCCGGCCTCCAGGAAGACATGCCGCGATTCCCGGCCGATCTCGTCCAGCGTCTCGACGCAATCGGAAAGGAAGCCCGGCGTGATCATCGCGACGCGCCGGATGCCGCGCCCCGGCAGTTCCGACAGGACATCGTCGGTATAGGGCTCCAGCCAGGGGTCCCGGCCGAAGCGGGACTGGAAGACAAGGGGGAATTCCGCCTCCGGCAGGCCGAGCTCCCGGCGCAGCGCCACCATGGTCCGCTCGCATTCGGCCAGATAGGGGTCGCCCTTCTCGACATAGGAACGCGGCAATCCATGGAAGGAGGCGAGCAGCAGTTGCGGCTGCCGCTCCAGCCTGGACAGCGCCTGCCGCACCGAATCGGCCAGGGCGCGGATATAGGCGGGATGGTCCGGGAAGGAGGGCGCGACCCGCAGTGCCGGCTGGCGCCGCATCCGCATCAGCGCGCGGAACGCATCATCCGCCACCGTCGCTGTGGTGGAGGCGCTGTATTGCGGATAAAGCGGCAGGAGCAGCACGCGGTCGCAGCCATCGGCCATCAGCGCCCGCAACCGCTCCTCCACGCTCGGGCGGCCATAGCGCATGGCCCAGTCCACCGCGACCTCGCCCATGCCGCCCGCCGCCGCCAGCCGTCCGCGCAGCATCTCCGCCTGGGCCCGGGTGAAGCTCCGCAGGGGGATTCATCCTCCGCCGCACGCCAGATGCGGCGGTAGTTCGCGCCGGAGCGGAAGGGCCGCGTGGCCAGGATCACGCCCTGCAGCAGGGGCTGCCAGAGCAGCGGATTCACCTCGATCACCCGCCGGTCGCTGAGGAACTGCGACAGGTACCGACGCATCGGCCAGTAGCCCGTGCCGTCCGGCGTGCCGAGATTGACCAGCAGCACGCCGATCCGGCCCCGTACCGGCTCCCGTACCGGCTCCCGTACCGGCCCTGGGCCGCCGCTCCGCGGCGCGGCTCCGCCGGAGGCGAGGGAGATCGGGGCGACATGGGTCACGACAGAATGTCCGCGGGGCTCCCGGCCCGCAGCCATTCGCCCAGCCCGGCACCCAGCCGCGCCGCGTCGCCGGGCGCGCCTTCCAGGCTGCGCTTCAGCAGGAAGGAACCGTCCTCCCGCGCCAGCAGGCCGGTCAGCCGCAGCCTTCCGCCGGGCAGGATGCGTGCATAGGCGCCGACCGGCGTGCGGCAGGAGCCGTCGAGCGCCGCCAGCAGCGCCCGTTCCGCCGTGGCGGCGATGCGGGTGGGGCGGTGGTCGATCATCGCGAAGAGGCGCCGCGTCTCCACATCTTCCTCCCGGGCGGTGACGGCGATGATGCCCTGTCCGGCCGCCGGCACCAACTCCTCCTCCGGGTCCAGCGCCATCACCGCCGCATGCTCCAGCCCCAGGCGGCGCAGCCCGGCCATGGCCAGCAGCGTGGCCGCGAAATCGCCGCCCTCCAGCGCCCGCAGCCGCGTGCCGACATTGCCGCGCAGCAGGCCGAAGCGCAGGTCGGGCCGCAGGTGGCGCAACTGCGCCTGCCGTCGCACGGAGGCGGTGCCGATCCGCGCGCCCTGCGGCAGTTCCGGCAGCGCGCCCCGGCGGAAGACCGGCGGCACGGCGGGGCCCAGGACCAGGGCGTCGCGCACATCCTCGCGCGGCAGCACGCCGGCGATGACGAGGCCGGGCGGCAGTTCCGTTTCCAGGTCCTTGAGGCTGTGCACGGCGAAATCGATCCGCCCATCCAGCAGCGCCTCGTGGATCTCCCGGGCGAAGAGCCCCTTGCCCCCGATCTCGGCGAGGCGCCGGTCCTGGACCTGATCCCCGGTGGTGCCGATCACACGCGCCCGCACGGAACGCCCACCGGGCGTCCCGTCATCACCCAGCAGGGCCAGCACCTCCCGCGTCTGCGCCAGCGCGAGCGGGGAGCCGCGCGTGCCCGCCCGCAGCACCGGCTTCGCGGCGCGGCCGGGGGAAGCCAAGGGGGAGGACAGGGCGGTCGCCGGCTGGGAGGTCGCCGGCTGGGCGGTGGCCGGGGAGATGGGCGGGAGCAGGGCGGCGGACATCCGGAAGGTTCCCGTTCGCAGGAGTTCGGGTCGGGAAAAGAACGGACCTCCGGCTGGGAAGAGGGGAATTGTGCCGGAGGTCCGTGGCGGCGCGGCATGGATCGGCCCGCCGCCGGAGTGCGCCGCGGCCCAAAGGGGCGGACCACGGCGGTTTCTCAGGCCGGGATCACTCGGCGGCCTGCTGCCCGCCCACGTCGGCGGCGGTGGTGGGGGCCGAGGCCGGGCTGGTATGGACCCGGTTCAGCGCGCGCTCCACGCCGGCGGCATAGGCCGGGTCCGCCCTGCGGAAATGCTCGAGTTGGCGGGTGACGATCTCCTGCGGCACGCCCTGCATCGCGGCGGCGATGTTGCGGAACAGCCGCTCCTGCTGCTCGGCGCCGAGCAGGCGGAACAGGTTGCCCGGCTGGTTGTAGTCGTCGTTGCCGTCGCGATGATTGTAGTGGTCGGCATTCCCGTCGATGCGCAGGGGCGGCTCCTTGGCCGCGGGCTGTTCCACCGGGCCGTTGAAGGAATTGGGCTCGTAGTAGTGGTCCGTGCCGCGCGGCGCGTCGAAGCGCATCGGCCCGTCGGCGTGATAGGTGTTCACCTGGCTGCGCGGGCGGTTCACCGGCAGCATCTCGTAATGCGTGCCCACGCGGTAGCGGTGCGCGTCGGCATAGGCGAAGATGCGGCCCTGCAGCACCTTGTCCGGGGAGAAGCCGATGCCCGGCACGATATTCGACGGCGAGAAGGAGCTCTGCTCGATCTCCGCGAAGTAATGCTCCGGGTTCCGGTTCAGCTCCAGCACGCCCACCTCGATCAGCGGGTACTCCGCATGCGGCCAGACCTTGGTCAGGTCGAAGGGGTTGTAGGAGGTCTTCTCCGCATCGGCCTCGGGCATGATCTGCACGCACATGCGCCAGCGCGGGAAGTCACCCTGCTCGATCGCGTCGTACAGGTCGCGCTGCGCGCTTTCGCGGTCCTCCGCGATGACGGTGTTGGCCTCCTCGTTCGTCCAGGTCCGGATGCCCTGCATGGACTTGAAGTGGAACTTCACCCAGTACCGCTCGCCGGCATCGTTCCAGAAGGAATAGGTGTGCGAGCCGTAGCCGTTCATGAAGCGGTAGCCCTGCGGCAGGCCGCGATCCGAGAACAGGATCGTCACCTGGTGCAGGCTTTCCGGCGAAAGCGACCAGAAATCCCACATCGCGGTCGCCGAGCGCATGTTGGTGCGCGGGTGGCGCTTCTGCGTGCGGATGAAGTCGGGGAACTTCATCGGGTCGCGGATGAAGAAGACCGGCGTGTTGTTGCCGACCAGATCCCAGTTGCCTTCCTCGGTGTAGAACTTCAGCGCGAAGCCGCGCACGTCGCGCTCGGCATCCGCCGCGCCGCGCTCGCCGGCCACGGTGGAGAAGCGCAGCAGCACCTCGGTCTTCTGGCCGAGCCGGGAGAAGATCTTCGCCCTGGTGTAGCGGCTGATGTCGTTGGTGATCGTCAGCGTGCCATAGGCGCCCGAGCCCTTGGCATGCACCACGCGCTCCGGGATGCGCTCCCGGTTCTGGTGCGCCAGCTTCTCGATGAGCTGGTAGTTCTCCAGCAGGATCGGCCCGCGCGGGCCGGCGGTCAGGCTGTTCTGGTTGTCGGGCACCGGGGCGCCGGCCGTGGTGGTCAGCACCGGACGGGCGGCGCCGTTCTGGATGTCCTGGGTCATGAAGTCCCCTCCTCGAACCTCGGAAGCTCTGGGGGCAACTATGACCCGCCGCGCATGATCGGCAAAATTGAACGTCCCTATCTTTGTGATAGGTATTTCCTAAGAATGGACGGGATGAAGCCATGACTCCGAACACCCTGGCCGGCCTCTCGCTCCGCGACCTCGAATACGCCGTCACGGTCGCGGAACTGCGCCATTTCGGCCGGGCCGCCGAACGCTGCGGCGTCAGCCAGCCGGCCCTGAGCGAGCAGATCCGCAAGCTGGAAAGCCTGCTGGGCGTGACGCTCTTCGAAAGGTCCAGCCGCCGGATCGAGCTCACCAACCAGGGGGCGAACCTGCTGCGGCAGGCGGAGACGGTGATCCGGGAGGCGCGCGGCCTGCTGGAAATGGCCCGGGGGGCGGCTGAGCCGCTGACCGGCCCGCTCCGCCTGGGCGTGATCGCGACGCTCGGCCCCTATTACGTGCCCTGGCTGCTGCCGGACATGCGGGCCCGCTATCCCGGCCTGAGCCTGCGCCTCCAGGAAGGGCGGACCGGCGAGTTACTGGATTCGCTGCAACGCGGCACGCTCGACCTGGCGCTGGTCGCCCTGCCTTCGGGGGCCGCCGGGCTCACCGAGGTTCCGCTCTTCTTCGAGCCCTTCCAGCTCGCCTGCCCGCAGGGGCACCCGCTCCTGGAACGGGAGCGGATCGGCCTCGCGGAGCTCGACGGCCAGGGGCTGCTGCTGCTGGAGGAAGGGCACTGCCTGCGGGAACAGGCGCTTTCGCTCTGCCATGTCCCCGCCGGGATGCGCGAGGCGCGCTTCGCCAGTTCCCTCGAAATGCTGCGCCACATGATCGCGGCTGGGGAGGGCTATTCCCTCCTGCCCCTGCTGTCGCGCCGGGAAGGCACGGCGCTGGACGGGCTCATCGGCTACCGCCCGATGCGGGAGCCCCGGATCGGCCGCAGCATCGGGCTGGTCTGGCGCGGCACGGACCCACGCGGCCCGGTCTTCACGGAACTCGCGGAGGTGCTGCGGGACACCGCCCCGCCGGGGACCGATCCGGAACGGTGAAACAGGCGGGCGCGGTCCGATCTTCCGGCGAAATGCCCGCAAATGGGTCGGTTCAGCCGGAACGGCCTTCCCGGGCGTCTCCCTCATCGGGGTCCGCCTCATCCTCCAGGGGCGGCGCAGCCGGCGGGATCTCCTGGGCGGCCTCCCGTGACGGGTCCCGCAGGCGTGAATCCTGCGGTGGCAGATCGTGGGGAGGCGGCTCATCCCGGAGCCAGGATTCCTCCGCCATGACCTCCCCCACTGGCGCCATGGCCGGCGCGGCCGCGCCCGTCCCGCCTGCCCGGAGCAGGGCCAGCAACCCCTCCAGCACCTGTTCCGGGGACGGTGGGCAGCCGGGGATCAGCAGGTCCACCGGCAGCACCGCCCCGACCCCGCCCTCCACCGCCGGGGAGGTGTGGAAACAGCCGCCATCCACCGCGCAGTCGCCCACGGCCACCACCCAGGCGGGCTGCGCCATGCAGGCATGGGCGCGGCGCAGCGCCTCGGCCATGTTGCGTGTCACCGGGCCGCTCACCAGCAGCAGGTCGGCCTGCCGCGGCGAATCCACGAAGCGCAGGCCGAAGCGCTCCAGCTCATAGGGCGGCGCGTCGAGGGCGGCGATCTCCGCCTCGCAGCCGCCGCAGGAACCGGCATCGATCTCCCGGATCGCCAGGCTGCGCCCCAGCCGGGCGCGGGCGCCGGTGGCCATCTGTGCCGCCAGGGCGGCGACCAGATCGCCTGGCGGCTGCGGCGGCGCCTCCGCCGGCGGGGCATGGAGCAGGTTGCGGATCAGGCGCGACCAGGGCAGGCGGGCGCTCACCGGGCGGCCCTCCATGGGGGCGGGCTCACAGGTCCACCCCGCTGCAGGTCAGGCCGAAGGAATGCTCGCACAAAGCGAGATCGGCCAGTTCGCTCCCCTCCATCACCGCCTCCAGCAAGGGCCAGTGCAGCCAGGCCGGATCGCGGACGAAGCAGGCCCGCACCAGCCCCTCGCCATCCAGGGAAAGCCAGTGCAGCACCTCTCCCCGCGCCCCTTCCACCACGCCCACCCCTTCCCCGGCACGCGCCGGCAGGGGGATGGCGATCTCCCCGTCCGGCAGGGCATCGAGCAGCAGGGGCAGGAGCTGAAGGCTTTCCCGGGCCTCGGCCAGGCGCAGCGCCAGCCGGGCGGCCGCATCGCCGCCCTGGGCGCGCGGGATCTCCATCCGGTCATAGGGTGCATAGGGCAGGTCCCGCCGCGCATCGAAATCCCGCCCCGAGGCCCGGCCGACCACACCCCCCGCCGCGAAGCGCTCCGCCAGGGGCAGCGGCAGGCTCCCGGCCCCGGCCAGGCGCTCGGCCGCCGGGGCGGGCTGCGGCGGCAGCGCCGCCAGCCCCGCCGCCACCACCTCCAGCGCCGCGCGCAGCGCCGCCTCCCCCTCCGGCGAAAGGTCCACCGCCAGCCCGCCCGGCACCACCACATCCATGGCCAGCCGGTGCCCGAAAGCGGCGCCGAGCGCCCGGCGCAGGATCTCCCGCAGGCGCGCGGCGGCGGCCGCGCATTCGCCCGCCCCCGCCGCGCGGCAGGCGGCTGCCCAGGCGTCGAGGTGGTTCGCCACGCGCTCCAGCTCCGCCAGCACGCCGCGCAGCACGGTGGCGCGGGGCGGCACGGCGCGGCCGGCGGCCGCCTCCGCCGCCATGGCGAAGGCCCAGCCATGGGCCACCGCATCCACCGCGGACAGGCGTGCGGCGAAGCGCGCGGCGCCGCGCGGCGACTTGCCACGGATCAGCCCCAGCGTGCCCTTGTGGGCATAGCCCAGCCGCGCCTCCAGCCGCGCCACGCGCTCGCCCAGCAGATCCAGGCGCAGATGCGCGGGCTCGGCGATGCCGGCGCGCACGGGGCCGAGGGCAAGCTGGTGCAGCCCCTCGCCCTCCGGCGGGGGGCGGAACTCCGGCTGCGGCGGCGGGGCCGACCGGCGCACCGGCACGGCGGCCAGGGGCCGGTCGAACAGCCAGCGGCCATGATCCAGCCAGGGGCGAGGATCGGCCGCCCCCGCAGGGGGCGGGGGGAGAGGCCACCGCCCCTGGCCGGCATGGCGGGGGCCGGGCCGTTCTCACCCTGCGCGGCAGCCCCCCAGAGATCGCGCGCCGCGCGCTCGAACAGGGCGGCGCCCGGCCGCGCGGGGGACAGCGCGGCGAAGCGGCCCTCACGCAGCGGCGCCGAGGCCAGCAATAGCCGCGCCGGCGCGCCGCCCTCCGGGATGCGCTTCAGGAAGGCGGCATGGACCAGCCCGGGTTCCGACCAGAGGCCCAGCAGTTCCAGCCCCGGCTCCTGCCGCAAGGCGTCCGGCAGGGCGTCCCAGTCCGTGCTGCGGAGCAGGTAGCGCTCATGCGGATGGCAGTTCTGCGGGCTGCCGGAACGGATCAGGCGGGAAGCGGCTTCGGTCATGCACCCCAGGAGGTTCCGGGACGATCGGGAAGGATGCACCAAGAGGCAGGCGGGGCCGTCTGGCAAGGTCCCTCTGGCAAGATGGCCGCACGGGCTTGTCATACGCCCTCTTCCCATGTGCCGCCGGTGCCTTGCCAAACCGGCGGGGCGGGTTTCCCCTGCGGCGTCGCGCCTCTCCGCCGGCCCCCGATGCGACCGGGGCCGGGTGGCGGAGGCCAGAGGAACCGCCCGAGGGCGGAAGGGGTGAGCATGGAATACCGCAGCATCGAGGCCGCCGCCGAGGCCCTGGCAGACTGGCGCACCAGCAGCCTGGAACTGGTGGAGGCCGCGCTGGCGCGGATCGCCGAGCCGGAGGGCGAAGGGGCTCGGGCCTTCGTGGCGGTGCAGGCGGAACAGGCCCGCGCCGCCGCCGGAGCGATGGACGCGCTGCGCCGGGCCGGGCGGGCGCCGTCGCGCTGGGCGGGCATCCCGATCAGCATCAAGGATCTCTACGACCAGGCGGGCGTCACCTCCACGGCCGGCTCCACGGCGCTGCGCGACGCGCCGCCCGCCACCCGCACCGCGCTTTCCGTGGCACGGCTGGAACGGGCGGGCTTCGTGGTGCTGGGACGCACCAACATGGTGGAGTTCGCCTTCTCCGGCCTGGGGGTGAACCCGCATCACGGTACCCCCCGCTCGCCCTGGGACCGTGCCACCGGGCGCCTGCCGGGCGGCTCCTCCTCCGGTGCCGCCGTGGCGGTGGCGGATGGCATGGGCCTCGCCGGGCTGGGCTCCGACACGGGCGGCTCCTGCCGCGTGCCGGCGGCGCTCTGCGGCATCGTCGGCTGGAAGCCCACGGCGAACCGCGTGCCGCTGACGGGCACCGTGCCGCTCAGCCATACGCTGGACAGCCTCGGCCCCCTCGCCAACACCGCTGCCTGCTGCGCCGTGCTCGATGCGATCATGGCGGACGGGGAGGAGGGCGCGGCCCCGGCCCCCGCGCCGCTGTCCGGCGCCCGTTTCGCCGTGCCGCGCGGCACCTTCCTCTTCGACGGGATCGAGGCCGCCGTGGCCGAAGCCTTCGACGCGGCGCTGCGCAGGCTGGAAAAGGCCGGGGCGCGGATCGAGGAGCTCGACTTCCCCGAACTCGCGGAGATCCCCGCCGCCAATGCCAAGGGCGGCTTCGCGGCGGCGGAATCCTGGGCCTGGCACGCATCGCTGATCGCGCGCGCGCGGGATGCCTACGACCCGCGCGTGCTGGCGCGCATCGAGAAGGGCGCGGCGATGACGGCGGCGGACTATCTCGATCTCCAGGTGGCGCGGGCGCGGATCATCGCCGCCGCGAATGCCCGCACCGAGGGGTTCGACGCCTTCCTCTGCCCGACCTGCGTCGTGACGCCCCCGGCCATCGCCGCGGTGGAGGCGCCGGATGAGTATCATCGCATCAACCTCCTGCTGCTGCGGAACACGGCGGTGGGCAATTTCCTCGACCGCTGCTCCATCAGCCTGCCCTGCCAGGCCCCTGGCACGGCCCCGGTCGGGCTGATGCTGACGGGTGCAGCGGGGGCGGACCGGGCGCTGCTGGCGCTGGCCCAGGGCGCCGAGGCCGCGCTGCGGGCATGACCCCGGTGCCGCGCTTCGGGCGGCTGTCGGACGGGGCGCGGCCGGCGGCGGGCGGCGAGGTCTTCACCGATCTCGCCAGCCTGCCCGGCGCCCGGATCGAGCGCATCGCCTCGCGTGGTCCGCTCGGCGCGGGGAGCCAGGGCTGGTACGAGCAGGACTGGCCGGAATTCGTCCTGCTGGTCGCCGGCGCGGCGGTGCTGGATTTCGGCGAGGGCCGCGAACGCCGCCTTTCGCCCGGCGACTGGGTGATGCTGCCGGCGGGGTGCCGCCACCGTGTCGCCTGGGTGGCGCCGGAGGAGGACACGCTCTGGCTCGCCGTGCATGGCAACCCGGCCGGGGCGGTGACCATCGCGCCGGCATCCCCGGACAGGCCCCTGGGCAGGGTGGGCGAGCCCGGCGGCTGAGTGCTGCCCCGGGGTGATCGAGCGGGGGGATCATGCGAATGGCGGCGTGCATGGGCCTTCGGAGACATCACAGCCCGGTGCCTGTGCTGTCTGCCCCTCCACCTGCACGGGCCAGGGTCTTCACCCTGTGCGCCATCCGGGATTTGAGGGTTTTAAGGTTTTAGGTTTTTAGCCCTTTATCCATTCGGATGGATGCGGGGCCTTACCTCGGGTGATGAGCAGGGTTGCCCGGGCTTTCGCCTCCAGGGCGGTGATATTGGCGCACTGTTGATTATATTCCTATATTCCAACCAGATTAGGGAATCAAGTCCTTCTGGCTGATCCTGAAGCGCGGCGCTGGCCCCTCGCGAGCCCATGGGCCGGCGCATTCCGCCACTCGTTTCAGGCCGTCCTGGACCGCTGCGACGGCACGAGCACCTTGTCGCGGTAGTTGCAGGATTCCCGCGCCACGCAGCGCCAGCATTCCGGCAGCCGGGCCTTGCAGACATAGCGCCCGTGCAGGATCAGCCAGTGATGCGCGTCGCGCAGCCATTCCGGCGGACAGCGCTTCAGCAGCGCCTCCTCCACCTCCCGCACATCCTTGCCGGGGGCGAGGCCGGTGCGGTTGCCCAGGCGGAAGATATGCGTGTCCACCGCCATGGCGGGCTGGTGGAAGGCGACGCTCAGCACCACGGAGGCGGTCTTGCGGCCGACGCCGGGCAGGGCCTCCAGCGCCTCGCGGCTGTCGGGCACTTCCCCGCCATGCCGGTCGAGCAGCATCTGCGACAGGGCGACCACGTTGCGCGCCTTGCCCTGCCACAGGCCGATGCTGCGGATGTGGCGGCCCACGCCCTCCACGCCGAGGGCCAGCATGGCGGCGGGGTTGTCCGCCGCCGCGAAAAGGCCCCCGCGTTCCGGGTCCGTGGCCCGGTTCACGGCCGCGTCGGTGGTCTGGGCGGACAGGACCACGGCCACCAGCAGGGTGAAGGGGTTGCTGTAGTGCAGCTCGGTCCGCGCATCCGGATTGGCGTCGCGCAGGGCCTCCAGGAAGCGGATGGCTTGGTCCGCCGCCATCCGCCGGGCCCGCCGGGGCGCCCCCGCCGTGCCATGCAGGGCGGTGGCGGGGCGGCGGGCAGTCCGCGGCCGGACGGCGCGCGGCTTTTCGGAGGATTCGGCTGGCACGGCGATCTCGCTAGCCTATCTTTCCCCACCATGACAGTGGAAGTGCCCATGGGGGATGCGCCCCTCGGGGGTGCCCCGCTCCGGGAGGAGCCGGTGCTCTTCGAGGCGGTCAGCGTACCGCCACGCTCCTGGACGCCACGGGGCTTCCTGGTGCTGGCGCTGCTCCTGGGCGCGGCGGCGGCGGCGGCCTGCGTGGTGTTCGTCCGGCTCGGCGCCTGGCCCATCCTGGGTTTCATGGGGGCCGAGATCCCCCTGGTGCTGGGCCTCATGGTGCTGCACCACCGGCGTTCCGGACGGGTGTCGGAGGTTCTTTCCCTGACGGCGGACCGGCTGAGGGTCCGGCGCACCGATGCGCGGGGAAGGCGGGAGGAGTTCCTGTTCCAGCCCTACTGGACCCGCGTGGAGTTGCGCAGCCATCCGGGTTCGTCCGGCCAGCTCCGGCTGCTGTGCCGCGACCGGGGGGTCGAGATCGGCCGCTGCCTTTCGGGTGAGGACAAGCGCGATCTGGCGCGGGCCCTGGAGACGGCCTTGTTCCGCTATCGGGAGCCCCGCTTCGACAATCCTCAACTGCGGCCCCAGATCCGGAACTGAGACCCGCATCGCCTGAGCGCAGGGACGGGCTGGCGTTCAGGCGATGCCGACAGCCCCCGGCGGGGGCGCTGCCTCAATCGACCGGGGCGAGGCTCTTGATCAGGTCGAAGACCCGCTTGCGCACGGCCGGTTCCGTGATGCGGTAATAGGCGCGCACCAGTTCCAGCGTCTCGCGCCGGTTCAGCGTGTCGTCCTCGAAGCCTTCCTGCCCCTCGGCGAAGCCGGCCAGCCGCGTGCGGTTGCCGCCACCCAGCGCGTCGGGCATGTCGTCGAAGAAGAAGCCGATCGGCACGTCCAGCACGCGCGCGATGTCGAACAGGCGGGATGCGCCGATCCGGTTCACGCCGCGTTCGTATTTCTGGACCTGCTGGAAGGTGAGGCCCAGCGCCTCGCCCAGCTTCTCCTGGCTCATCCCCAGCAGGGTGCGACGCAGGCGGACGCGTCCCCCCACATGGACATCGATCGGGCTGGGGCGATGCTCTCGCTCGCCACGCTCAGCCGGCTCGTCCCTCGACATCTGACCGTTCTCCAATTTTCCGTTCGGCCGGCTCTTGCCAGGCACATCATCCGTGTGACGGCGCGTTTCCTGGGCGTCTCGGGCGAAGGCTATCGACTGCACCATGGAGCGGCTGCCCCCTCTGTTCTCTCTATAACCTGCGATTGCAGAAAGAATTTGTCAACTCTTTTGAGATTTCTCTTTTTTTAGATCACTCCCCCTGGCTTTGCCAGCATAATTTTCGGCTTCCGCCGCCGGAAACCCGCCAAAAAACAGAGCAGGGCGAGAAGGCCGGGGCTCCACAATCCCGTTTCCGAGAACAATGTCGGGGGCAAACGGCCGGGGAGCGGGGTGGTTACAGCCCCCATCAGCCCCAGGCCCAGATGGGCGCGCTCACGTCCTTGCGAATCGAAAACGGCCGAGATGCCCGTCTGCGCCGCACGGGCCAGGGGCAGCCCTTCCTCCACCGCCCGGAGACGGGCGGCCGCCAGATGCTGGTAGGGTCCGGCGGACTGGCCGAACCATGCGTCATTGGTGACGTTCAGCATCCAGTCGGGCCGGTCCTGCGGCAGCACCACGGCCCCTGGAAAGATGACTTCGTAGCAGATCAGGGGCGAGAAGCCGGGCAGCCCGCCCAGCCGCAGCGTCACCGGCCCCGAACCGGCGGAGAAGTCGATGCCGCCCCGGATGACACGCAGCGGCAGCAGGCCGGAGAGCGGCATGTACTCGCCGAAGGGCACCAGATGGCTCTTGTCGTAGCCGCCCAGTAGCGTCCCTTCGGAATCCACCCCGACCAGGCTGTTGTACACGGCCTGGAGGCTGCGGTCGGGGCCGAACTCCGCCCGGTCCGTCCCGCCCAGCAGGAGGCCGCCCGGCGGCAGGGCCTCGGCCACATAGCGCCGCGCCTCCGGGTCCTGCGCCAGCAGGAAGGGGCTCGCGGTTTCCGGCCAGACCGCCACGATGCGGTTGCCGGGCGGCGCGGTTTCCGCCGCGCGGGCCGTCGCCTGCTTCGTCAGGTCGAGATAGCGGCGGAAGATCGCCCAGCGCGAGGCCGGGTCCCATTTGAGCTGCTGCGCGATGTTGCCCTGCACCAGGACCAGCGTCACCGGCTGGTCCGGCGGCATGGCCTGTTGCAGGCGCCAAGCGCCGAGCAGGCCGAAGCCCGCCAGCCCGGCCAGGGCCCCGGCCATGCCGCGCCGGCCGAGCAGCGGCGCGCAGGCCAGCAGCACCGTGACCAGCGACAGCCCATAGGCACCGATCCAGGCCGCCCCCTGTACCGGCAGGGCATCGAAGGCCCAGACGGAGCCGAGAAGGTTCCACGGGAAACCGGTGAAGGCCCAGCCCTTGAGCATCTCCGCCCCGGTCCAGGCCCCGGCGAAGGCCAGGATGCGGCGCCAGCCGGGCGGCGAGGCCCAGGCCGCCAGGGCCGGCAGGATGGTGAAGGCCCCCATCGGCAGGGCCAGGGCCGGCACGGCCAGCGGCACCGCCCACCACAGGCGGTCCACCTCCACCAGGATCGCCTCGGTGATCCAGTAGAGGCCGGCGAGCTGGAAGCCCCAGCCCCAGGCCCAGCCCACCATCAGGGCGCGCCGGCGGCCGGGCGCCGCGTCGAGCAGCAGGAGCAGGCCCGGCAGGGTCAGCCACAGCACCGGCACGAGATGCAGCGGCGGGAGGGCCAGGGCCGTCAGGGCGCCCAGCAGGGCGGAAACCGCGAGCAGGCGCCAGCCGTGGAGCCGCGCGGCGAATCGGGACAGGTTCGAGAGCACGCCGGGCTGGTAGCCAGGGGGACTCCCCCCGGCAAGCCACAGTTGGTGACGATCGGGGGAGGGAAAGGCGCGCGGCGCCTCTCCCGGCCTGTCCCTTCTCCCCGCTACTCCGCGGCCTGCTGCGTGCCGGCCGGGCTTTCCGCCAGGGGGCGGCGCACGCGCAGGCGGCGGATGCGGCGCGGATCGGATTCCAGCACGCGGAATTCCAGCCCCGAGCCGGGGTGCGAGACCAGTTCGCCCTTCTTCGGCACCCGGCCGGCCAGGGTGAAGACCAGCCCGCCCACCGTGTCGATGTCCTGGTGGTGCTCCTCCGGCGTCAGGATGGGACCCATGCGGGCCTCGAAATCCTCCACCGGCATGCGGGCATCGACGTCGAGCGTGCCATCCGGCCGTTCCACGATCTGGGGCAGCGCCTCCTCATCGTGTTCGTCGGAGATGTCGCCGACGATGGTCTCGACGAGGTCCTCGATCGTCACCAGCCCGTCGATGCCGCCATATTCATCCACCACCAGGGCGAGGTGGATGCGGGCCATGCGCATCTGCAGCAGCAGGTCCAGCACCGGGATCTGCGGCGCCACGAAGAGCGGCTTGCGCAGGATGGCCTTGAGGTCGAAGGCCGCCTCATGCCCCACCGCGGCGAAGACATCCTTGATGTGGACCATGCCCACGATGTCGTCGAGATTCTCGCGGTAGACCGGCAGGCGGCTGTGCCCCTCGCGCTGGATCAGCTCGATGGCCTGCTGCAGCGTCAGGCTCTCGGGCATGGCGACGATGTCGGCGCGCGGCACCATCACGTCCAGCGCCGTCTTGCCGCGCAGCTTCAGGACATTGCCCAGCAGCAGGCGCTCGGCGGCGTCGAGTTCGGGCGCCTCACCCGGCTCGCCATCCTCGCCGCTGCCATCCACCAGCGCCTCGAAACGCTCGCGGACGCTTTCCGCCTCCTTCTTGCGGGTCAGTGCCCCCAGCCACCAGAGCAGGCCGCGCTCGCCGCCCTGGCCATTCCCGTTGCCGGTGGCCGGTGTGTGCTCGCTCATCTCAGGCCACTCCCCGCCAGGGATTGGGCAGGGCGAGGCGGCGCATGATCCGCGCCTCCGCCCGTTCCATCCGCCGGGCCTCGCCGGCATGGAGGTGGTCGTAGCCCGCCAGGTGCAGCGCGCCATGCGCCACCAGATGCGCCAGATGCGCGTGCAGCGGCCGGCCGGCCGCCCGGGCCTCCCGCCGCACGACGCCCAGCGCCACGGCGATGTCGCCCAGCAGGCCCGGCATCCCGGCCGGGAAGGACAGGACGTTGGTCGGCTTGTTCTTGCCGCGGTGCAGGCCGTTGAGGCGCTTCACCGCGCGGTCGTCGGTCAGCAGCACCGTGACCATGCCGCCGACCGGGCCGCCGGCGCCGCCGGCCTCGGCCAGGGCGGCCTCGGCGGCCTCCTGGGCCAGCCGCGCGACGCGTGGCACCGCCGCATGCCAGCGCGGGTCCTCCACGACCACGTCAATGCATGGCTCCGCCATGACCACGTCAATGCATGGCTCCTCCCCGGAGCCATGCCTATCAGCCAGAAACGATTCCCGGGCGACGCCCGGGCTACTACTCGACGGGTCCATCCCTGTCCTTTCCGCGCCGGCTTGCCCTCATGGCTCCGGCCCTGTCGTCCTTGGCATCGAATCGTGCGTAGGCCGCAACGATCCGGCCCACCAGCGGGTGGCGCACGACATCGCCCTCCGCGAAACGCGTGACGCCGATCCCCTCGACGCCCTCCAGCACATTCAGCGCCTGCACCAGGCCCGAGCTCTGGCCCGGCGGCAGGTCCACCTGGGTCGGGTCGCCGGTGATCACCATCCGCGTGCCCTCGCCCATGCGGGTGAGGAACATCTTCATCTGCGCGGGCGTGGTGTTCTGCGCCTCGTCCAGGATGGCGAAGGAATGCGCCAGCGTGCGCCCGCGCATGAAGGCCAGCGGCGCCACCTCGATCTCGCCCGTGGCGATCCGGCGCGTCACCTGCTCGGCCGGCATCATGTCGTGCAGCGCGTCATAGAGCGGACGGAGATAGGGGTCCACCTTCTCCTTCATGTCGCCGGGCAGGAAGCCCAGCCGCTCCCCGGCCTCGACCGCCGGGCGGCTCAGCACGATGCGGTCCACCCGCCCCGCCATCAGCAGGGCCACGCCCTGCGCCACGGCGAGATAGGTCTTGCCGGTGCCGGCCGGGCCGATGCCGAAGACCATTTCCTGCCGCGCCAGCATGTCCATGTAGCCCGCCTGGGCGGGGAGCGCGGCGCGATGGCGCCCTTGCGGGTGCGGATCGCCGGCAGGTCGGAGAGCGGCAGGCGCGGGTCCTCGGCCTGTTCCGCGCCCTTTACCGCGAAGCGCAGCGCCGCCTCGACCTCCGACATCCCCACACCTTCCCCCGGCGCAATCGGGCCCAGAGGCCGCGCAGCACGGTTTCGGCGGCCTCGGTCTCGCCCCCGCCGCCGGTGACCGTCACCCGGTTGCCGCGCGCGGCGATGCGCACGCCCAGCTTCTGCTCGACCCGCGCGATATGGCGGTCGTGATGGCCGAGCAGCAGCGGCAACAGGGTGTTGTCGTCGAAGGTCAGGGAGACCGACCGCGTCCCCGGCCCGGCATCAGCCAGGAGGGGGCGGGCGAGGGCCTGGGGGTCCGCCCGGAGGGCGATGGCGGGGCTGGTCAAGCGGTGGCGTGCTCCGATGCCGGGTGAAAGGAATCCAGAAGGGTGGCTGACAGTGAATTGGGGTGCGCGGTGTCCAAGCGCACCCTCGCCATCCCGCCGATCAGCCCTGCGGGGGCGGAAAAGTGAACCGGCTGCAGCCAGGGGGAGCGGGCGGCGAGCTGGCCGGGATGGCGGCCGGGGCCGGTGACCAGCACCTCCACCTCCCGCCCCACGCAGCCGGCGTTGAAATCCTGCTGCTGCTCGCGCAGCAGGGCCTGGAGGGCCTGGAGCCTCGCATCCTTCTCCGCCTCGGGCACCTGGCCGGCCATGTTGGCCGCCGGGGTGCCGGGGCGGGCCGAGTACTTGAAGGAATAGGCGAGCGCGAAGCCGGTCTCGCGCACCAGCGCCATGGTGTCGGCGAAATCCTTCCCGCTCTCCCCCGGATGGCCCACGATGAAATCGGAGGACAGGGCGATGTCCGGCCGCGCCCGGCGCAGCTTCTCCACGATGCCGCGGAACAGGGCGGCGTCATGGCCCCGGTTCATGGCGCGCAGGATGCGGTCCGAGCCCGACTGCACCGGCAGGTGCAGGAAGGGCATCAGCGCCGGCACCTCCCCATGGGCGGCGATCAGGTCATCGTCCATGTCGCGCGGATGGCTGGTGGCGTAGCGCAGGCGGGCGAGGCCGGGGATCTCCGCCAGTTCGCGGATCAGCCGGCCCAGCGTCCATGTCCGCCCGTCCGGCCCCTCCCCGTGATAGGCGTTCACGTTCTGCCCGAGCAGCGCGATCTCGCGCGATCCCTGGGCCACGAGGCGCCGCGCCTCGGCCAGGATGGCGCCGGCGGGGCGGGAGAACTCGGCGCCGCGGGTATAGGGCACGACGCAGAAGGAGCAGAACTTGTCGCAGCCCTCCTGCACCGTCAGGAAGGCGATGGGCCCCTGGGGCGTGGCGGCCTCGGGCAGGTGGTCGAACTTGTCCTCGGCCGGGAAGTCGGTCTCGATCACCTGGCCGGCGGCGCGGCTGGCGCGGGCCACCATCTCCGGCAGGCGGTGATAGGTCTGCGGCCCCAGCACGATGTCCACCCAGGGGGCGCGGGCGGTGATCTCGGCGCCCTCGGCCTGGGCGACGCAGCCGGCGACGGCGATGATCGTCTCCTTGCCCGCGGCCGCGCGCTCGCGCTTGGTGTCGCGCAGGCGGCCGAGGTCGGAGAAGACCTTCTCCGAGGCCCGCTCGCGGATATGGCAGGTGTTGAGGACGACCATGTCGGCCTCCTCCACCACCTCGGTCGGGGCATAGCCGAGCGGCGCCAGGACATCCGCCATGCGGGCGCTGTCATAGACGTTCATCTGGCAGCCCCAGGTGCGGATCAGCAGCTTCTTGCGGGGGCCGCCACGGGAAGCAGCGGGAGCCTGCCCTGCCTGCGTCGGGGCGGGTTCGGTTCCGGACATCGCCATCGCCTCAGTCATGCGCACAAACCATCCTTCCGCCCGGCGGTGGAAAGGCCGGGTCGCGGCGGGGATGTGCGGCCCCTGGGTGCAGGGGTCAAGCGACTCCGGAAGAGGGATGCCGTGTCATGCAGCGCAGCGTCATGGATGCTGCGGTGCCCGGTCAAGGGTCCCGAAGGCCCGTCACGGGGCGCACGGAGGGGCGGCGGGAGGGGCCGGAAGCGCCGTGCGGCATGCCGGAGCCCATGAATTCAGGATGTTCCGGCCGGTGGTGCGGGCCTGGAAGCGGTGCCGGGGGTGCCCGGACGGCGGGGATGGTCTCCAAAATGTCACTTCGCTTCCCGGTCCCGGGGGCCTCGCCCGGCGGGGCCGGGGGCCGGGGCACCTTCAGGCTCCGGCCGGCCTGTCCGGCGCGGGCGGCACGGGCGGCCGGTTCTGCCGCAGCGCGGCCGCCCCCTCCGCCACCATCCGTTCCGCCAGGGCGGAAAGCTGCTTGCGGCTCGGGACACCGGAGGGGTGGACGGGCGGATGCAGCAGCACCGTGGCGCGGGCCCCGGGCAGGCGGGCCAGCCTCCAGGCATGGTCGGCGATGCCCATGTCGCCGTACCAGGCGAAGAGGGGGCGGTCGATGCGCGTCAGCGGCATGTAGCCCAGGCGGTCATAGACCACCGAGACCGGCTGCACCCATTCGGCGGCATCGGCGATGCCGAGGAAGGAGGAGCGGAAGGGCAGCACCCGGTTGCCGTCGTTGCTGGTGCCTTCGGGGAAGAGCAGCAGGTTCTCGCCCTGGGCCAGATGCTCCCGCATCGCGGCCGCCTCCTCGCCCGTCCGGGCACGGGTGCGGCTGACGAAGATGGTGCGTCCCAGCCTGGCCACGGTGCTGATCACCGGCCAGCGCCCGACCTCCGCCTTGGCGACGAAGCAGGCCTCCAGCGTGCCGCCGAGCACCAGGATGTCCAGCCAGGAACTGTGGTTGGACAGATAGAGCGCGCGCGGGCCCGCCGGTGCCGCACCCAGCACCCGCACCTCCAGCCCGAAAAGCCGGCAGGCGTTGCGCCAGAAGAAGCGGGCGAAGCGGATCTTGCCCCGCCCCGGCAGGGCCAGCAGCACCGCCTGCACCGGCATGCAGCAGAGCAGCAGGAGCAGCACACAGGACAGGCGCCGCACCGCGCGCAGGCGCCCGCCCAGCGGCCGGGGCCCCATGACATCGGAAAAGGCCCGGCCCGGCAGGGCGGGACGGTAATGCGGCGGCTGCCTGCGCCCGCCCGGCCCGGCCGGGGATGGGGCATCATCCCCGGGTACCGTCCCCTGGGGCATCACGCCGGATGCTGCCGAGGCGGGAACGGGGGCGGGCTTTGCGCCCACGGATGTTCCGGCGGGTGACCGGCCGGCGACCGGAGCAGCGGGTGTGGCGGCCTCCATGCCCATCCGCCTAGCGCGTGCGGGGCCGCGCCGCAATCATGCCGCCGTGACACGCCACGCTCCGGGCAGGACATGCCGTGGCGGGATGGAACGGGCATCGTCAGCCCGGCAGGGCGGCGATCGCCTGGATCTCGAAGCGCATGCCGGGCGCGACCAGCCCGGCCACCACGACGCTGGCCCGGTTGGGATAGGGCGGCTGGAAGAATTCGCGGTAGACCTCGTCCACCGGGGCCATGTCGGCCCCGTCCAGCAGGAAGATGGTGGCCTGCACCACCCCGTCCAGGCTGCCCCCCGCCCGTTCCAGTGTGCGCCGCAGGTTCTCCAGGGTGAGCCGGGCCTGCTCCCGGATTCCCGCCTGGAGGATCGTGCCATCCGGCTGCACGGGGCCATGGGTGGTGAAGAGCAGACCGCCGCTGCGGATCGCCCAGGCGAAGGGTTGCCGGGGCGCCGGCAGGCCCGCGTCGATCTCCTGTCTCATCCCCTCTCCTCCATGCCCAGCAGCTTCGCGATTTCCCGGCCCAGCGGCGAGGCCGGGTCGCCGGCCTCGTCCAGCAGGCTGAAATGCGTGTGGCGCGGCAGCAGCAGCGGCGTGACCGGGCAACCGGCCTCGCGCCAGTTCCAGGCCAGGAGGCGGCTCTGCTCCTGGAAGGCGACGGATTCACGCTCGCCCACCGCGACCAGCAGGGGCAGCGGGAGGGCGGGGTCCTGCCGGGCGGGGCTGAGCGCCGCCGCCTCCGCCTCGTCCATGCCCACGGCCTCGTTGACATAGCTGCGCCGGACCGGCTCCAGCTCGAAGACGCCGGACAGCAGCGCCAGGCCGCGCAGGGGCACCGCCGTGCCGATCTGGGTCATGGCGGCCAGGTGCGCGCCGGCCGAATGCCCCGCCACCACCACCCGCCCCGGATCGAAGCCCAGGGCGCCGGCCTGGGACAGCAGCCAGGACAGGCCGCGCCGTGCCTGCTCCACGATGGCGGGCAGCGTGACCTCCGGTGCCAGGGCATAGTCCATCACGGCCACATCGACGCCCGCCTCCACCCAGCCGGGGGCGAGGAAGCCGGATTCCTCCTTCGAGACGTGCTGCCAGAAGCCGCCATGCAGATAGACCAGCAGCGCGCCGGATGGCTCGGCGGCGCGGAAATAGTCGATCCTCTCGCGCGGATGCGGGCCATAGGCGAGGCCGGGGCGCAGGCGCCCGGCATGGCGGGCCTTGGCCAGGGCGGTGCGCCGCGCCCAGTCCCCGATCACCGCCGGCAGGGATTCCACGAAAAGGCTGGGGCTGTAGTCGCGGTCCAGCTCCTCCCGGCCGCGGCCGGAGGAGAGGAAGGGCGAACGGGTCCGGCAGGGGGTCATCGGCTCCGGTGCGTCGGATGGAACGGTGCTATCCTGGCCGCTGACGCGGCCGGCCGCAAACCGGCGCCCTTCTCCAGACCCGGAGCCCCGCCCTGATGAGCGCCCCGACAGATCCTCCGGCAGGCACCGGTGCCGGGCCCCTGCCCAGCCGCGTCACCGATGGCATCCACACCGATTTCGCGCGCAGCATGGGCTATGGGGAGTATCTGCGGCTCGACCTCCTGCTCTCGGCGCAGCAGCCGCTGAGCACGCATCACGACGAGATGCTGTTCATCACCATCCATCATGTGCAGGAAATCTGGCTGAAGCTGATCACCCACGAGGTCCATCTGGCGCTGGATTCCATCCGCCGCGACGCGCTGGACCCGGCCTTCAAGGCGCTGGCGCGGGTCTCGCGCATCCAGACGCAGATGATCGGGGCCTGGGACGTGCTCTCCACCATGACGCCGGCGGACTATCTCAGCTTCCGCGGCGTGCTGGGGAAGTCCTCGGGCTTCCAGTCCTTCCAGTACCGGATGCTGGAATTCCTGCTGGGCGCCAAGGATGCGAGGATGATGCTGCCGCACCGGCACGACGCGGCGGCGCATGCGGCGCTGGACGCGGCGCTGCGGGCGCCGAGCCTCTATGACGAGGCCATCCGCCTGCTGGCCCGCCGCGGCTTCGATCTGCCCACGGAACTGCTGGAGCGCGACCTGACGCAGCCGCACCGCCATAGCCCGGCGCTGCAGGCGGCCTGGCTGCGGGTCTACCGCGAGGCGGAGACGCATTTCGACCTCTATCAGCTCGCGGAGGAGCTGGTGGATGTGGAGGATTCCTTCCAGCAATGGCGCTTCCGCCACATAATGGCGCTTCCGCCACATGAAGACGGTGGAGCGCATCATCGGCTTCCGCCCGGGCACCGGCGGTTCCGCCGGCGTCGCCTTCCTGCGCACGGCGCTGGAGCGTTCCTTCTTTCCGGAACTCTGGCAGGTCCGCACCGAGATCTGAGCGGGGTGACGGGGCTGCGTCGTCGCGAGAGGTTGAAGCATGCCGCCCCGATCCCCGCCGCTGACACATGGACGCAGTCGGCCACCAGTTCCATAAGTCAGCGGCAAGTCATCGGGTCAAGTCTTGAAACTCGAATACTTGTGATCGATATGAACGATTGGTCACGCGGAGTATAGAATATGGATTCATTTTCCCGCCGGAATGTCCTCGCCGGGACCGCCGCCGCTGCCACCCTGGTGCCCGTGGCGGCAAGCGCACAGCAAGCCCCGCAGACCCCGCAGCCCAGCCGTGCCGCCGGGACCGGGGGCACCGACCCCGGCCCGCGCGACCTGCCGCGCACGCGGCAGAACCCGGACATGCTGAACCCGCCCTCCACCGATCACGGGACGCTGCCCAACCTGCGCTTCTCCTACGCCGATGCGCATGTGCGGCAGGAAAGCGGCGGCTGGACGCGGCAGATCACGGTGCGCGAGCTCGGCGTGTCGCATGACATCGCCGGGGTGAACATGCGCCTCAATGCCGGCGGCGTGCGGGAGCTGCACTGGCACAAGGAAGCCGAGTGGGCCTACATGCTCTATGGCACGGCCCGCATCACCGCGATCGACACGCAGGGGCGGCAGTTCGTGGACGATGTGGGCGTCGGCGACCTCTGGTACTTCCCCGGCGGCATCCCGCATTCGATCCAGGGCCTGGGCGATGACGGCTGCGAGTTCCTCCTCGTCTTCGACGACGGGAATTTCGACGAGGACAGCACCTTCCTGATCAGCGACTGGTTCCGCCGCGTGCCGACGGAGGTGCTGGGCAAGAATTTCGGCGTGCCCGCCAATCTCTTCGGCCATACGCCGAGCCCGGACGAGCTCTATATCTTCAAGGCGGACAAGCCTGGGCCGCTGGCGCAGGACCGCTTCGCCGGGGTGACGCAGGTGCCTCCGGCCGAGGCGTTCAGCCACCGCATGCTGGCGCAGGACCCGATCCGCACGAAGAGCGGCACGGTGCGGATCACGGATTCCTCCGTCTTCAAAGCCTCGAAGACCATCGCCGCCGCGCTGGTGGAGGTCGAGCCCGGCGGGCTGCGCGAGCTGCACTGGCACCCGAACACCAATGAATGGCAGTACTACATCGAAGGGCAGGCGCGCATGGGCGTCTTCGCCGCCAACGGGCAGGCGCGCACGTTCGACTACACCGCGGGCGATGTCGGCTACGTGCCCTTCGCCACGGGGCATTACGTCGAGAACACCGGCAACACCACGCTGCGCTTCCTGGAGATGTTCCGCAGCGACTACTATGCCGACCTGTCGCTGAACCAGTGGATGGCGCTGACGCCGCAGCAGTTGCTGCAGTCGCACCTGCGCCTGGACCAGCAGGTGATCAACGCACTGCGCCGGGACAAGGCGCCGATCGTGCCGGCCTGACGTTGCACCGTCCCCGGGGGACAAGGCTCCGCCTTTTCCCCGGCCCCCTTATCCGCCAGGACGCCCAAGGGTCCCATGGGGCGCCCTGGACCCCATTCGCTGACGCCTGCTGCGGGCCGGATCGCGCCGGAGAGCGATGCTCTCCGGCGACTGCGGGCGCCACGAACACGGACAGGGTGTTTGCTTTTTTCGGGAGCCCCACCGATCCATCAGCTCCCGGGATCAGGTGCTGGACTGACAGCCACCACAGGCGCCAACGAAAGCCCGGGGTCCGGGGACCGGCTTCGGTCCCCCATCCTGGTCATGGGCGGAGAGGGTGTGGGAGAGGCGGCGCCTCTCCCACGGCGGGTGGCCACGGAGAGCGGCGCCGGATCAGCCCATCGACGGCACCAGAGTGCCCGGCTGTGTCAGGGGCGCGCGCGTCAGCAGATCGGCGAAGGTGAGCAGGAAGAGGAAGGCGATCCACAGCAGCGCCGCGCAGGCGGCGATGCGGACCAGCGGCACCGCGTCGCGCAGCTTCATGAAGAAGAGGCCGATCAGGATCGTCTTCACGCCCGAGATGCCGAAGGCCACCGCCGCGCTCCAGCGCCCGAGCGGCACATAGGCGAGGCCGAGCGTGGCGGCGAGGAGCAGCATCAGCGCCAGCCAGATCGGCAGGGTCGCGCGCAGGATGTCGCGTGTGCTGCGCGGGCCGGCCTCGGCCAGGCCCTGCCGCGCGTTCACGAGCGGCCTCCGAGGTAGAAGAGCGGGTAGAGGAAGACCCAGACGACATCGACCAGATGCCAGTAGAGCGCCGCCACCTCATAGGCCGGGCTGCGCAGCGCCCGCTGGCGCCTCCAGGCCTGCCAGCTCAGCCACCCGACCACGACGAGCCCTGCCGTCATGTGCAGGGCGTGCAGCGCGGTCATGCCCCAGTAGAAGCCGAAGAAGATCTGCGAGGCCGGATCGGGCAGCGGAAAGCCCGGCCCGGGCACGAGGTTCTCCGCGATGTCCTTGTGGTACTCGAAGCCCTTCACCACCAGGAAGGCGAGGCCCAGCATCAGGGTCAGGACGAAGCCGCGCAGGGCCGTGCGCCGCAGCTCCGCCTGGGCGGCCTCGGCGGCGATGGCCATGGTCAGGCTGCTGGTCAGCAGGATGGCGGTGTTGAGCGTGCCCAGCACCACATCCGTCTCATGCCCGGCGGCGGCGAAAGCCTGCGGATGCAGGACCCGGTTCGCCACCACGGCCATGATCAGCCCGCCGAAGAGCATCGTCTCGCTGCCCAGGAAGATCCAGATGCCGAGGCTGGAACCCAGGCGCTGCCGGTGGAAGCTCTCCCAGGGCTCCCGGACCGGATCGGGCCCTGGGGCAGTTTCCACCGGCAGAGGAAGCTCCGACGCGCTCATCGGGGGCCACCCTGGTTCCGGTGCGGCTCCGCCACCCGCCGGTCCGGCCCGGAACCATCCTCGTGATAGAGGTAGGGGCCGTTTTCCACCACCGGCGGGCTGCGGAAGTTGTCGCGCGGCGGCGGCGAGGAGGTCTGCCATTCCAGCCCGGTGGCGTCCCAGGGATCGTCCCCGGCACGCTGCCCGCGCAGCAGCGACCAGGCGAGATAGCCCATGGGCAGCAGATAGGCCCCCGCCAGCAGCACCGCGCCGCAGGAGGACATGACGTGATAGACCTGGAACTCCGGCGGATAGGCGCCGTAGCGCCGCGGCATGCCGAGATAGCCCATGATGAACTGCGGGAAGAAGGTGAAGCCGAAGCCGAAGAACATCAGGATGGCGGCGAAGCGCGCCCAGCCATCCGGGTAGAGGCGGCCGGTGATCTTCGGCCACCAGAAATGCAGCCCGCCATAGAAGGCCGTGACCGCGCCGCCCACCATGATGAAGTGGAAATGCGCCACGACGAAATAGGTGTCGGTCACATGCACGTCGATCGGGATGGAGGCCAGGAAGAGCCCGGTCAGCCCGCCGATGGTGAAGAGCCCGATGAAGCCGATGGCATAGAGCATCGGCGCCTCGAAGACGACCTCGCCGCGGTAGAGGGTGAAGGTCCAGTTGAAGACCTTGATGGCCGAGGGGACGGCGATGACGAAGGAGAGGAAGGAGAAGACCAGCGAGGCGTAGAGCGACTGCCCCGAGACGAACATGTGGTGGCCCCAGACCAGGAAGCCGATCACCGCGATCCAGAGGATCGCATAGACCATGAAGGTATAGCCGAAGATCTGCCGCCGGGCGAAGCAGGTGACGATCTCGCTGATCACGCCGAAGGAAGGCAGGATCATGATGTACACGGCCGGGTGGCTGTAGAACCAGAAGAGGTGCTGGAACAGCAGTGGATCGCCGCCCCGCGCCGGGTCGAAGACGGGCAGGCCGAAGGCGCGTTCGGCGAAGATCAGCAGCAGCACGGCGGTCAGCACCGGCGTCGCCAGCACCATCACCAGGCTGGTGCCGTAGAGCGCCCAGACCAGCAGCGGCAGGCGGAACCAGTGCATCCCCGGCGCGCGCAGCATGTGCACCGTGGCGATGAAGTTCAGCCCCGTCATGATGGAGGAGAAGCCCACGGCGATCACCGCGAAGACGGCGGCGAGCACGTAGGAGTTGGAGAACATCGTCGAATAGGGCGTGTAGAAGGTCCAGCCCGTATCCACCCCGCCGGCGATCAGGGCATAGACCAGGAAGGCCCCGGCACCGACGAAGAGGTACCAGGAGGACAGGTTCAGGCGCGGGAAGGCGACGTCCTTCGCCCCGATCATCAGCGGCAGCAGGAAGTTGCCCAGCGTGTTGGGGATGGAGGGCACCAGGAAGAACCAGACCATCACCGTGCCGTGCAGGGTGAACATCCGGTTGTAGGTATCCGCCGACATCAGGTCCTGCTGCGGCGTGAAGAGTTCCAGCCGGATCGCCACCGCCCCCGCCCCGCCGATGAAGAAGAAGGCGGTCAGAGCCGCCGCGTAGAGCAGGGCGATGCGCTTGTGGTCGGTGGTCAGCAGCCAGGAGGCGATGCCCCGCTCCGCGGTCAGGTAGCTTTCCCCCTCCATGGAACCGGCGGGGGGCGCCATGGCGGCGTCGGCGGCGATGTCGCTCATGGTGACTTCTCCTCCCGCAGGGAGCGGATATAGGCGACGAGGCGCTGCAGCTCGTCCTCCCCCACCAGCCCGGCGAAGGAGGGCATCAGCGGCTGGAACCCGGCCACGACCTGCTTTGCCGGCTGCAGGATGGAATCGCGCAGATAGGCCTCGTCGGCGGTGACGAAATGCCCGTCCGAGAGTGGCACCTGGCGGCCGTAAAGCCCCTCCAGCCGTGGCGCGCGGACGGTGGCGCTGCCGGCATGGCAACCGGAGCAGCCGAGCGCGGTGAAGAGCACCCTGCCCTCCCCGGCCAGGTCGTCGGCCTCCGGCTGCGCCGCCAGCCATTTCGCGAAGTCGCCCGGTTCCAGCACCGTGACCGTGCCGCCCATGCGGGCATGCAGCGTGCCGCAGTACTCGGCGCAGAACAGCTCGTAGGTGCCGGGCTTGGTGGGGGTGAAGCGCAGCTCGGTCAGGCGGCCGGGAAGCACGTCCTGCTTCACGCGGAAGGCCGGGACGAAGAAGGAATGGATCACGTCCTGCGCGGTCATGATCAGCCGCACCGGCTGGCCCAGGGGCAGGTGCAGCGCGTCGATCTCCTGCGCTCCGTTGGCGTGGCGCGTCTTCCACATCCATTGCTTGGCCTGGACATGGATCTCCACCGCGTCACCCTCTTCCGCGCGGCCGAAGGAGAGCATGGTGGCGCCACCCCAGGCGAAGAGCACGAGGGCCAGCAGCGCCGTGGCCACGGTCCAGCCGACCTCGACCTCCCGCTGCAGGATCTCCGGCAGCGGCCCGCGCGGGGCCTTCGAGCCGCGGCGGTAGCGGATGGCGAAGCCGAGCAGCAGGCCGGCCACCAGCAGCAGGATGGCCCCCGAGAGCACCAGCATGATCACCACGATCAGGTCGGTGCGCTGCGCGACGTCCGAGGCGGCATCGGGCCAGAGGCGGAAGCCGCTCATGGCCGTGTCCCACGCTGGGCTTGGCCACCCCGGGCTTGGCCACCCTGGGCCCGGCGGCGCGAGAGCAGGGGGAGGAACAGCCCCAGTCCGGCCAGGGTCAGCAGCGTGCCTACGGTCAGCGCCCGCTTCACCAGGCCGTTGTAGATCCCGTGCGCCGGATCGAGCCCGTAGCAGAGCAGGTGGAGACGGTCCCCCAGCGTGCCGATCCGGCCATCGGAGGCCTCCACCAGCGCCAGCCGCAGCACCGCCGGATCGGGCGCCAGCCCGTCCAGCAGGCGCGACACCCGCCCGTCGCCCGTCAGCACCAGGATGCCGGTGGGATGGGCATAGCGGCCGGCCTCCTCGTCGAACTGCGCCCGGTAGCCGAGGGCGGACTGCGCCCGGGCCAGCGCGGCGGCCGGGCCGGTCAGGACATGCGTGGCGGCCAGCAGCGCGGGCGGCAGTCCGTCCAGATGCGCCGCCTTCATCGCGCGCGCCTCGGCTGGCCCGTCCCGGGTCCCCAGGGCGATGGCCAGCGACACGACATCCCGCCCCGGCCGCAGCCCGGTTTCCGCCAGGGCATGGGCGGCGATGCCGAGAGCCGGGCCGCAAAGCGTGACGCAGGTGTAGTCGGCCAGCACCAGCACCGCCGGCAGGCCGTGCTGGAGGGCGGCGGGCGTGACGGCGCGCCCGTCCTCGTCCCACAGCGGCAGGCCGGGCGGCAGGCGCGCGCCCGGCGGGGGCGCCAGCTCCACCTCGGCCAGTTGCGCCTCGGTCAGGACCGCCCGGGCCGGCCCGGGAAGAGCGAGCAGCAGAGCGGCGGACAGGAGCCCCGGACGGAGCGGGAAACGCCTCATGGCCCCGCCTCCCCTCGGCGGGCCGCCTCGGGCCGCACCGGCAGCGGCACGCCCGGCTCCGGCGCCTCCAGCGGCGCATAGGCGTCCATGCCACGCCCGGCCTGGATCTCCATGGCCCGCCGCACGGGGATGCGGACCAGGCCCTGCGCCCGGTCCACCCAGCCATAGCCTTCCAGCCCCTCGCGCTGCTCCGCCAGGAAGCGGGCGAGGTCGCCGCGCGGGTCGGCCTGGAGTTCCGGTGCCGGGAAGGGCTGCGGCGCGGGCGGCTGGTTGCCGCGGATGCCGAAGCGGTCATAGACCCAGAACAGCCCGCCCAGGCTCAGCAGCAGGAAGAGCAGCGTCCCGAGCCCCACCAGCAGCACCGCGCGGGGGTGGAGGTCCAGCGGCTCGCGCGTGCGGATCTCCTCAGCCATGGCGCAGCCTTTCCCGCGCCGGCGCATCGGATCGGCGGCGCAGCCGGGACGCCAGCACGCCCTGGACCAGCCCGGTCCAGGCCCCTCCCACGGCGAGGAGGCCGAGCGCCCCGCTCAGCAGGCTCCAGGCGCCGAAGCCCGGTCCGGCCAGCCAGAGCAGATGCAGCCAGAGTCCCGCCAGCACCCCCAGCCCGATGCGGGCCAGGGCCCTGGGGCTCCGCCGCCAGGAGCGCAGCATCGGCCCGCAGAGCGGCAGCAGGCCGGACAGCAGCAGCGCCGCCGCCAGCACCCAGGGCCAGGGAGCTGCCCGCTGCAGCAGGAACCAGGAAGCCTTGTCCGGCAGGTCGCCATACCAGGCGGTGAGGTACTGGGTGTCGGTGAGGTAGAGCGTGCCAAGCGCGGCGGCCACCAGCATCCCGGCGAGATCCCCGGCCCCTCCCTCCCCGTCGCCCCCGGCCCCGGGCCGGAGGCAGGCCGCCCAGGCGAGGGCCGCCAGGATCTGCATCACCATCAGCCCCAGGGCGAAGGCGGTGGAGTGGTAGCGCGGGTCGATGGACAGCAGCCAGTCCACCGACAGGGCGGTCAGCATCGCCACATGCAGCAGCAGCGCCACCGCCCCCAGCGCCGTGCGCGCCGCGCCGCGCAGCAGCACCAGCAGCGGCGCCAGGGCGGACCAGAGCAGCAGCGAGACCCCGCCCCGCAGCAGGGCGCCGGGCGGGTTCAGGTAGAGCGCCGCCACATCCGTGCGCATGGCGCGCGACGGGTCCGCCACCCAGGGATAGAGCGCGGGCATGGCGAAGGCCAGCGGCAGGGCGAGCAGCAGGAAGAGCGGCAGCGCCGCCGCGGCGGGCACCAGCGCCCCGTCCAGCGCCTCCCCCCAGGCGCCGCCGGTGAGGGCATGCACCGCCAGCAGCACGAAGGCGCCCAGGGAGATGCCCAGCCAGAAGAGCAGCCCGGCCAGCCAGCCCACCGCCGCCAGGCCGGGCGAGAGCAGCAGGCCCCAGCCGAGCAGCAGCAGCGCCGCGAGCAGGCCCGCCAGGACCGTCACCAGGATCGGGCGGGCGCTCACGGCCCCGCCTCCCGGATCGCCCCGGCGGCTTCCGGCGCCTCGGCCAGGGTGGCGTGGTGCGAGACCTGCAAGGTGCGGAGCCAGGCCACGATGGCCCAGCGGTCCTCGGGCGGCACACGGGCGGCATAGGAATACATCACGCCATAGCCCTCGGTGATGACGTCGAAGAGGTAGCGGGCGGGCACCGCGCGCAGGCGGCGGGTGTGGAAGGATGGCGGCGGCGGGAAGCCGCGCTGCACGATCATGCCGTTGCCCTCGCCGGACAGGCCGTGGCAGGGCGTGCAGAAGATGCCGTACCGCTCCTGCCCGCGCGCCAGCAGCGCGGGGGTGACGGGCGGTGGGGTGAGGGCGGCGGCGTCGCGCGCCAGATCGCCCCGCGCCACCGCGCCGGCCGGGATGGGGCGCGCGGTGGTGCCGTCCTTCCAGACCCCGGTCCGCTCATAGGTGTCCATGCGGCGCTGCTGCGCCATCTCCTGCTTGCAGCCCCCCAACAGGAGAAGCGGCAGGAGGAGGGCCAGCGGCCTCATGCCGCCACCACCCGCACGGACACCGGCCCGAGCCCGTCCAGCAACGCCGCGAGGCGTGCCTCGTCGGCCCCCGGATCGGCGACGGAGAGGAAGAAGCGGTCCTGGCTGGCGCGCTCGAAATCCTTCGCGGCGAAAAGCGGGTGGTGCAGGCGCGGCAGGCCGCTGGCGAAGAAGAACCCGGCCACGCCGGCCAGCACGGCGGCCAGGATGCCGCCCTCGAAGCTCAGCACCAGATAGACCTGCCAGGCATGGCGCGGCCGCCCGCCGACCGGCAGCGGATAGCCGTGCACCGAGGCGTACCAGCACATCAGATAGGCCAGCGCCGCCCCCGCCAGCCCGGCGGCGAGCATCAGCACCCGCAGCCGGGAGTGCGGCAGGCCGAGCGCCTCGGGCAGGCCCTCCACGGGGAAGGGCGTGTGCGCGTCGATCGGGTGCAGCCCGGCCTCCCGCGCCCGCCGGGCGGCGGCCAGCAGCGTGTCCGGGTCGCGGAACTCGGCGAGGAGCAGCGGCGGCGGGCTCATCCCTCCCGCCTCCGCCGGTGCAGCAGCCTGCCCATGTCGTGCATCGCCACCACCGGCAACAGGCGCGACACGGTCAGCATCAGCAGCGCGAAGAATCCCAGCGTGCCCGCCAGCAGCGCCCAGTCCCAGAGCGTCGGGTGGAAGACGCTTTCCGTCGCCGGCAGATGCGTGTGGGACAGGGTGTTCCAGATGATCAGGATGCGTTCCAGCCACATGCCGATGTTCAGCACCACCGCCACCAGCACCACGCACCAGATCCGCCGCCGCAGCGCGCCGATCCAGAAGAGCTGCGGCACCAGCACGTTGCAGGCGAGCATGGCGAGGTAGAGAGGCGTGTAGGTGCCGTGGAACAGGAAGTGCAGATGCGCCCGTTCCGCCGTGTCGCCGCCATACCAGTCGTTGAACCATTCGGTGGCATAGGACAGGCCCATGGCGAGCGCCCCGGCCAGCACCACCCGCGCCATCACCTCGAAATGCCGCGGCGTGATCACAGCCTGCAATCCCAGGCCCCGGCGCATCGCGGCGGCGAGCACGATCACCATGCCGAAGCCGGAGAAGAGCGCGCCCACCACGAAATAGGGCGGGAAGATCGACTCCTCCCAGCCCGGCATCAGGCTCGCCGCGAAATCCAGTGCCGCGACGCTGTGCACGGAGACCACCAGCGGCAGGGCGATCATCGCCATGGCGCGGTACACCGTGTCGTGCAGGTGCCAGTGCCGCGCGGAGCCGCGCCAGCCCAGCGCCAGCACGCCATAGATCCGCTGTCCCGCCCGCGTCTGCGCCCGGTCGCGCAGCGTGGCGAGGTCCGGGATCAGGCCCAGGAAGAAGAACAGCACCGAGAAGGCCAGATAGGCGACGATGGCGGCGGCGTCCCAGACCAGGGCGCTGTCCCATTGCGGCCAGAGGCCCATCGAGTTCGGATAGGGCAGCACCCAATAGGCGCGGTAGGGCCGGCCCAGATGCAGGATGGGGAACAGCCCGGCGATGGAGACGGCGAAGATCGTCATCACCTCGGCGAAGCGGTTGATAGCCGCGCGCCAGGGCTGCCGCGTCAGCAGCAGCGCCGCCGAGATGAAGGTCCCCGCATTGCCGATGCCGATCCACCACACGTAGTTGGCGATGGGGAAGCCCCAGACCACCGAGGTGTTGTTGCCGAAGATGCCGATGCCCTGGGCGAAGAGCCAGGTGATGACGGCGGCCATCATCAGCGTCACCAGCAGGGCGGCCAGGAAGGCGATGCGGTATCGTCCGCCCGCCTTCTCCCGCAGCAGCGGATCGGCGACGGTGCCGACCAGGGAGCCGTAGCTGGCCTCGCGCGGCAGCAGCCCGTCGGTGGCGCCGCTCATGCCCCGTCCTCCAGCCCCGGATGGGCGTTGCGGACGGCGCCGAGATAGGTGGTGCGCGGCCGCGTCCCCAGCTCACCCAGCAGGGCGTAGTGCTGCGGCTCCCGCCGCAGCGCCGCCACGGCGGAGCCTGCCGCCGTCAGGTCGCCGAAGCTGATGGCCTGGGCCGGGCAGGCATTCTGGCAGGCGGTGCGCACCTCGTCGGCGTGGAGCGGCCGGTCCTCCTTCTCCGCGGCGCGGCGGGCGGCGCTGATGCGCTGGGTGCAGTAGGTGCATTTCTCCATCACCCCGCGCGCCCGCACCGTCACCTCCGGATTGTGCTGCGCCGCCACCACCGGGTCGCCGAGGTTCTTGTATTCCTGGCCGTCGTTGTAGCCGAAGAAGTTGAAGCGCCGGACCTTGTAGGGGCAGTTGCCCTGGCAGAAGCGCGTGCCGATGCAGCGGTTGTAGACCTGCACGTTCAGCCCCTCGCTGTCATGCACGGAGGCGGCGACGGGGCAGACCGGCTCGCAGGGCGCCTGCTCGCAATGCATGCAGGGCACGGGCTGGAAGCCGGGGCGCGGGTCCGCCTCCGCCTCGCTCTGCCAGTAGGTGTCCACGCGCAGCCAGGCCATGTGGCGGCCCCGCGCCACCTCCTCCGGCCCGACCACGGGCACGCTGTTCTCCGCCTGGCAGGCGATGACGCAGGCGTTGCAGCCGATGCAGAGCGTCGTGTCGATCACCATGGCCCATTGCGGGTGGCTGGCCGGCACACTCTCCGCACGCGCCCCCGTGGGCCGGTTGCCGGGCAGCAGGCTGGGTGGCGTGGCCTGCGGCGGCGCCTCCCGCCCGGCCAGTTCCCCCAGGCCGAAGGCGCGGAACAGGCTGTGCCGGTCGCCTTCCAGCCCATGCGCGTCCAGCGGGCGCAGGACCTCGCCACGATGGCCGGTCTTCGCCAGGGCGAGGCCCGCCCCGCCCCAGGGCGCCGCGCTGTCCCGCAGCGCATAGGCATTCGCGCCCAGCCCGTCGCCGATCGAGCCCGCCCGCTGCCGTCCGTGGCCGAGGCTCAGCGCCGCCACGCCCGGCGCCATGCCGGGCAGCGGCAGGGCCGGTGCCTCCAGATGCCGCCCGCGCCAGTCCAGCGCCACCATGTCGCCCGCCTCCAGGCCGCGCCGCCGGGCTTCCTCCGGCGCCAGCAGCAGCGCATTGCCCCAGACCTGCCGGGTCAGCGGCTTCGGGCATTCCTGCAGCCAGGCATTGTTGGCGAAGCGTCCGTCCCAGCAGGCGGGGTCGGGTCGCAGCGCGAGGACCAGCCCGGCCTCCAGCGGCATGGCGCGCAGTTCCGGCAGGCGTGGCTCCGGCGGCATCACCGGGGCGGGCGCGCTGTCCGGCACCACCCCGTCATGCAGGGCCTGCCGCCACCAGGTCTCGAATTCCGCCTCGGGCACCACCCCCTGCCAGGTGGCGCGGAGTTCCGCCTGTGGGTCGCTGCCGAGCCGCCCGAGCAGCGCCGCCAGGGCCTGGACAGGCGAGACCGTGTCGTGGAGCGGCTTGATCAGCGGCTGCGCGAGGTTGACCGTGCCATCCGTGGCCCGGGCATCGCCCCAGTCCTCCAGCGGATGTGTCATCGGCACATGCCACCGGCAGGCGGCGGCGGTCTCGTCGAAAGAGCCGCCCAGATGCAGGGTGAAGGCACCGCTCTTCCCCAGCGCCTCCGCGAAGCCGAGATCGGCGGGGGCGTCATAGGCGGGGTTGCGGTCCAGGATCAGCAGCGTCTCCGCCGATCCGTCGCGCAGCGCCTCCGCCAGCGCGGCGAGATCCTCCGGCGCCTGCGCCCCCAGGGGTTCGCGGTACTCGACCGGGGCGCCGAGCCGGTGGTTGGCCCAGTGCACCAGCGCCTGCACCTCCGGCGGCTGCCAGGGGCCGGCCAGGACCAGCCCTTCCCCGGGCCGCGCCCGCAGATCCGCCAGCGCGGCCTCCAGCCAGCGCGCCATGGCGGGGTCCAGGGCCGGAGCCTCCAATGGGGCCCCCAGCCCGGCGGCCAGGGCGATGGCGAGGTCCCGCAGCCCGGCGGGCGGCAGGGCGAGGCGGTGATCCGCCTTGGCGCCCGTCAGGCTGGGCACGGATTCCGCGACATAGAGGCGCGAGAAGTCCTCGCCCCGCCCGCCCCGTGCCTGCCGGTGCCGGGCGAAGCCGCGCGCATGGCGCGGCTGGTCCGGCCCGGGGCCGAGCGGATCGGCATCCAGCGCCAGGATGGTGGTGGCCCGGTCCAGGCGCGGCAGGGCATCGAGCGGCCGCCCGAAGGCCAGTGCGGCGCCCGCGCGCGCGTTCTCCTCCCCCGCCGGTTCATGCGCGTGCCAGCGCAGGCCCGGGAAGCGGGCGCGCAATTCGCCGATCAGCCGCAGCAGGGTGGGCGAGGTGAGGTGCCCCGTCAGCAGGTGCAGCCCGGCGCCGCCCCGCGCCTCCGCCTTGCGGAGCTGCGGCAGCAGGGCGGAAAAGAGCGCCTCGCGCGGCGCGATCCGGATGCCCTGACGCACGGCGCGGGAACGGTCCGGATCGTAGAGCGACAGGATCGCCGCCTCGGTGAAGGCATCGGTGCCGCCGAGGCTGCCGGGATGCGCGGCATTGCCTTCCAGCTTCACCGGGCGGCCCTCGAAGCAGGTGGCGATCACGCCGCGCGCGTAGCCGTTCAGCGTCAGCGCCGTGGCATAGCGCATCGGCACGCCGGGGACGACGTTCTCCGGCTGCTCCACATAGGGGACGATCTCCTCCGCCGGCTCGCCACAGGCGGTGAGGCCCAGCGCCGTGCCCAGCAGCGCGAGCCCGGCCCGGCGCCGGCTCATCACCGGCCCGCCCTCGCGGGCCTCGGCGGAAATGCCGTTCAGCGGTGGCAGCGGGAGCATTCCGTCAGCCCCTCCGTCTGGATCATGTAATGGCGGATCAGCGCCTCCCCCTGCCGCCGCCGGTCGGCGGGCGGCGTCCAGTCCATACGGGTGATGGCATCCTCCGGCCGCAGGTTCGGCGCCGGGTCGCGGTGGCAGTCCAGGCACCAGCCCATGGTCAGCGGCGCCACCTGCCGGACTTGCGGCATCCGGTCGATCTCGCCATGGCAGGTGGCGCAGCCGACGCCGTTGCGCACATGCACGCTGTGGTCGAAGAAGACGTAGTCCGGCAGGCGGTGGACGCGCTGCCAGGCGATCGGCACATGCTTCGCGAGACTTTCGCGCACCGGCGCCAGGATCGCGGCATCGGTCCAGATCTGCGAATGGCAGGTCATGCAGGTTTCCGTCGGCGGCATGCCGGCGAAGCGGGATTCCGCGACGGTGGTGTGGCAGTAGCGGCAGTCGAGGCCAAGGCTGCCGACATGATGCGCGTGGCTGAACTGCACGGGCTGTTCCACCACCAGATCCTGCCGCGTCACATGCGCGGTGAAGGGCAGCCAGAGCAGCAGGCCGAGCCCGCCCAGGATGGACAAAAGGACAGACAGGAGCCCGGCACGGGCCAGCGTATCGGCCTGCGGGGAGAAGATCTGCGGCATGGCGCCGCTCAGGCGCCGCCGGACGGGCCGGGGCCGGAAAGGCGCACCCGCGCGGATGGTTGCGGGCAACAGCCCTTCGTGAATCGCATCGTGACGTTCGGAGACCTGTTGTTGCGGCGAAAGCTGAACCAGCCCTCGCGGGATGAGAACGGCCCCGCCCGCCCCAGCCGATCAACAGGGCGAGATGACATCCGGGAAGATCGGCCGAACTCGCGCTGTGGTGATCCGCGCCCCCGGCCCGGCACCTCGCAGGCTGCTCCACCCGCCCTCCCCTGGCCCGCCGGGGTGATGCCGGGCTATGAGGAAGCCAGGCCCCGGACAGCCGGCCAGCGGCCCGGCCCCCGGGAACGGGCGGGAACGGCCGCCACGGCGATGGGCGCCGGCGGGCGCGGCCAGCCGGCCCTCACCAGCCATCGGACCATACATGACAGCGACGCAATACATCCTGACCTTGTCCTGCCCGAACCGGCCCGGCATCGTGGCGGCGGTGGCCGGCTGCATCTTCGAACATGGCGGCAATATCCGCGAGGCGCAGCAGTACGACGACACGGAGAGCACCCGCTTCTTCGCGCGCATCACCCTCGACCATCCCGAGGACCGGCTGGACCTGGCGGCGCTGCGGCAGGGCTTCGGCAAGGTCGCGGAACGCTTCGGCATGTCCTGGAGCCTGCGCGACCGGGGCGAGCGGCAGCGCGTCATGCTGCTGGTGTCCCGCTTCGACCACTGCCTCGCCGACATCCTCTACCGCTGGCGCATCGGGGAGCTGCCGATGACCCCGACGGCCATCGTCTCCAACCATCCGCGGGAGACCTACGCGCATCTCGATTTCACCGGCATCCCCTTCCACCACCTGCCGGTGACGAAGGCGAACAAGCGGGAACAGGAGGAGCGGATCTGGTCGCTGGTGCGGGAGACGGGCACGGATCTGGTGGTCCTGGCGCGCTACATGCAGATCCTCTCCGACGACCTCGCCGGGAAGCTGGCGGGGCGCTGCATCAACATCCACCATTCCTTCCTGCCGGGCTTCAAGGGCGCGCGCCCCTATCACCAGGCGCATGCGCGCGGCGTGAAGCTCATCGGCGCCACGGCGCACTACGTCACCGCCGATCTCGACGAGGGCCCCATCATCGAGCAGGACGTGGAGCGCATCAGTCACAACGACACGCCCGAGGACCTGATCCGCCAGGGCCGCGACATCGAGCGCCGCGTCCTGTCCCGCGCCCTGCTCTGGCAGCTCGAAGGGCGCATCCTGCTCAACGGCAGCCGCACGGTGGTGTTCCGGGACTGATCCGGACGGACGCGCGGCGGGGCCGGGCCGGTTGCCGCCGCCCGGACTTCGCGGAACACTGGCCTCCGGACGGCTACCCAAGGCCGCCGGAGGAGAACGCCAGGATGAAACGCCGCACACTCGCCCTCGGGGCGCCGGGCCTGATCCTCGCCGCCACGGGCGTGGCGGAAGCGCAGGGCAGCGTTTCCGGGAATCCGCCCGCGCCGCGCCCGGATGCCGCCCGTCCCGCCTCGGCCGCCCTGCCGGCGCCGCCGGTCGCGGGCGGCGCGGGGTCCTGGGTGACGAGCTGGGCCGCCTCGGTCCAGGGACCCTATCCGGCGGGCAATCCCTCGGCCCAGCCGGACCAGCGCTTCGCCATCCCGGAACCGGCGCAGGGCCTGCGCGACCAGACGCTGCGGCTGGTTCTGCGGCCCACGGTCTGGGGCTCCCAGGCGCGGCTGCGCTTCTCCAACGCCTTCGGCACCCGTCCCCTGCGGATCGAGGATGTGCATGCCGGGCTGCAGCTCGGCGGCGCGGCGCTTCTGCCCGGCAGCAACCGCCCGGTGCGCTTCGGCGGCGAGACGGGCGTGACGATCCCGCCCGGCGGGCAGGCCTGGTCGGACCCGGTGGCGCTGTCCCTGCCCGGCGACGCGGCCTCCCCGCTGCTGGCCGGGCGCAAGCTGGCCGTCTCCCTCCACCTCCCCGGCCAGACCGGGCCGATGACCTGGCACGCCAAGGCGATGCAGACCTCCTACCTCTCCCCACCCGGCGCCGGATCGCGGGGCGCGGAGGAGGGCGAGGCCGCCTTCCCCTATTCCGTGGCCTCCTGGTTCTTCCTCGACGCGGTGGACATGGCGGCGCCGGCCGGCACGCCCGTGGTGGTCTGCCTCGGCGATTCCATCACCGACGGCACCGCCTCCACCATGAATGGCGACGACCGCTGGCCGGACGTGCTGTGGCGGCGCCTCGCCGCGGCGTCGGAGCGGCCGGTCGCGGTGGTGAATGCCGGGATCGGCGGCAACCAGGTGGCCGGCCCGCCGGAATACGGGCCGGAAAAGCCCTTCGCCGGCGGCCCCTCCGCCCTGTCGCGGCTGGAGCGGGACGTCATCTCCCTGTCCGGGGTGACGGCGGTGATCTGGCTGGAGGGCATCAACGACTTCAGCCGCAACGGCAATGCCTCGCTCGACACGGTGCGCGACGCGATGCGGGAAGGCGTGCGCCGGCTGCGCGCCGGCATCCCCGGCCTGCGGGTGATCGGCGCCACGCTGCCCTCCGCGCTGGGCAGCAGCAGCGCCGCGCATGGCCATGCCGAACAGGACGAGAAGCGGCGCGGGCTGAACGCCTTCATCCGCGATTCCGGCCTGTTCGACGCGGTGGCGGATTTCGAGCGCGTCACGCTCGACCCCGCGACCGGCGGGCTGCGGCCGGAGATGGTGCCGGAATCCACCACCGGCGGCCCGGGCGACAAGCTGCACCCGAACCGCGCCGGCTATCTCGCCATGGGGACGAGCATCGCGCCGGAACTGCTCCTGCCGAAGCGCTGACACGCGCGGCCCGCCGGAGGGCGGGCGGCGGGGTTCACGGGCGGGGAGACCGGGCTAGGCTCCCCTCCCCCATCACACGGAGGCCAGAAGACCATGACGAACCGATCCATGCCGCGCGGCCGCGCCGCGTTCCTGGCTGTCGCGGCGAGCGGGCTGCTCGGCCTCGCCGCCTGTGCCGCGCCGCCCTCCGGCACCACCCAATCTGGCACCACCCCGCCTGGGGCGCAGGCCGGTTCCGCGACATCGCCGGGAGCCCGCCCCGTGGCCGCCACGCCGGACCAGCCCCTGGAAGGCGTCGCCTGGCGCCTGACGCAACTGGACGGGCAGCCCGTCCCCCCTGCGCAGGACCAGCGCGCGCCCTATCTGCAGTTCGATGCGCAGAACAAGCGGGTCTCCGGCTCCGGAGGCTGCAACCGCCTGACCGGCGCCTATCTGTCCGGCCCGGGCACGCTGCGGATCGGCCCCGTGGCCAGCACCCGCATGGCCTGCCTCGGCCAGGGCGCGGGACAGCGCGAGACGCGCTTCTTCGCCGTGCTGGAAGCGACCACCGGCTACCGCATCACGGGGCGCGAGCTGACCCTGACCGATGGCAGCGGCCAGGCCCTGGCCGTGCTGGAGGAAGCGACGCTGCGCTGAGGCGGATACAGGCCGCTTTCAGGACCGGCCGGGCGTTTCCGCCCAGCCGGGTCCGGCCTTAGCGGCCCAGGCCGTCCCAGAACTCCTTCACCTTGGCGAAGAAGCCCTCGGATTCCGGCGAGGACCGGTCGCCCTCCCGCGCCTCAGCCTCGAACTGCTCCAGCAGCTCGCGCTGGCGAGGGGAGAGGTTCTGCGGCGTCTCGACGCTGACCTGGACATACATGTCGCCGCGCGCCGCCGAGCGGAGCACGGAGAAGCCCTTGCCGCGCAGGCGGAACTGATCGCCCGCCTGGGTTCCCTGCGGGATGGTGACGCGGGCGCGGCCGCCGTCGATGGTCGGCACCTCGACCGCCCCGCCCAGCGCCGCCTGGGTCATGCGCAGCGGCACGCGGACGAAGATGTTGTTGCCGTCGCGCACGAAGAGCGGATGCGTGCGCACGCCGATATCCACATAGAGGTCGCCCGAGGGCGCGCCACGCAGCCCCGCCTCGCCCTCGCCGGACAGGCGGATGCGCGTGCCGTCCTCGACACCCGCCGGGACGGTGACGTTCAGGGTGCGGTCGCGCTGCACGCGGCCGGCGCCCTGGCAGACCTTGCAGGGGTTCTTCACCGTGCGGCCGGTGCCGCCGCAGGTCGGGCAGGTGCGCTCCACCAGGAAGAAGCCCTGCTGCGCCCGGACCTTGCCCGCGCCATGGCAGGTCGCGCAGGTCTGCACGGAGGCCTTGCCGCCCTCGGCGCCCGAGCCGTCGCAGGCCTCGCAGGCCACGGAGCTGGGCACGCGGATGGTCTTCTTGACCCCGGCGAAGGCTTCCTCGAGGGTGATCTCGATGCTGGTGCGCAGGTCCGAGCCACGGCCCGCCGCCGCGCCGCCCCGGCCACGGGCGCCGCCGGCACCGCCGCCGAAATTGGCGCCGAACATCTGCTCGAAGATGTCCTCAAAGGGCGAGCCGGAGAAGCCGCCGCCGAAGCCCCCGGCCCCGCCGCCACCGCCGCCCTCGAAGGCGGCATGGCCATAGCGGTCATAGGCGGCGCGCTTCTCGGCATCCTTGAGGACGTCGTAAGCCTCGTTGAGCTCCTTGAACCGCGTCTCGGCGCTCTTGTCGCCCTGGTTGCGGTCCGGATGGTACTTCATGGCGAGCTTGCGATAGGCCTTCTTCAGCTCGTCCTCGCCCGCGTCACGGGCGCAACCCAGAATCTCGTAGTAATCGCGCTTTGCCATCGTTGTCCCGTTCGCAGGGCGTGCCCGGCCCGGTGATGCCGATCACCGGACCAGCCAATTTTCCCCATGGCCTGCCAATCCGCGGCTGCCGCAGGCAGGACACCAGGGGCGCTTCATAGCAAAACGCCCGGCCCGGGGGGCGAAATCCCCACGGGCCGGGCGCCGTGCCCTACAGCGCCAGCGGGCCTCCCGGCCCGTCAGCCCTGGTTCTTCTTGTTGTGGTCCACATCCTCGAACTCGGCGTCCACCACCTTGCTGCCGTCGCCCGGCTGGCCACCGGCCGCACTGGCGCCCGGGCCGGCCCCGGCGCGCCCTGGGAGGACGGGCCGGAAGCGCCCTGGGCCTCGGACTGGGCGCGGTACATCGCCTCGCCCATCTTCATGGCCGCGGCGGAGAGCCGCTCGGTCGCCTGCTTCAGCGTCTCGGCATCGCCGTTCTCGCGGGCCGACTTCGCCGCTTCCAGCGCGCCCTCGACCTCGCCCTTCTCCGCCGCGCCGACCTTGTCGCCGGCCTCGGCCAGCGTCTTCTCGGTCTGGTGGATCAGGGCTTCGAGGTTGTTGCGCGCCTCGACCGCCTCACGCCGCTTCTTGTCCACCTCGGCATTCGCCTCGGCATCCTTGACCATGCGCTCGATGTCGGACTCGCTCAGGCCGGAGCGGGCCTGGATCTTGATGTTCTGCTCCTTGCCGGTGGCCTTGTCCTTGGCGCTCACGGACACGATGCCGTTCGCGTCGATGTCGAAGGTCACCTCGATCTGCGGCACGCCGCGCGGCGCGGGCGGGATGCCCTGCAGGTCGAAATTGCCGAGCAGCTTGTTGTCCGCCGCCATCTCGCGCTCGCCCTGGAAGACCTTGATGGTCACCGCCGTCTGGTTGTCGTCGGCGGTGGAGAAGGTTTGGGACTTCTTGGTCGGGATGGTGGTGTTGCGGTCGATCAGCCGGGTGAAGACGCCGCCCAGAGTCTCGATGCCCAGGCTCAGCGGGGTCACGTCGAGCAGCAGGACGTCCTTCACCTCGCCCTTCAGCACCGCGCCCTGGATGGCGGCGCCGATGGCGACGACCTCGTCCGGGTTCACGTTGCGGGCGGGGTCCTTGCCGAAGAACTGCTTCACCGTCTCGATGATCTTGGGCATGCGGGTCATGCCGCCGACCAGGATCACCTCGTCGATCTCGTTGGCCGCGAGGCCCGCATCCTTCAGCGCGTTGCGGCAGGGCTCCAGCGTCCGCTGCACCAGATCCTCGACCAGCGCCTCCAGCTTCGCGCGCGTCAGCTGCAGCACGAGGTGCTTCGGGCCGGTCGCGTCGGCGGTGATGAAGGGCAGGTTGATCTCGGTCTGCTTGGCCGAGGACAGCTCGATCTTCGCCTTCTCGGCGGCCTCCTTGAGGCGCTGCAGGGCGAGCTTGTCGCCACGCAGGTCGATGCCGTTCTCCTTCTTGAACTCGTCGGCCAGGTAGTCGATCACCCGCTGGTCGAAGTCCTCGCCGCCCAGGAAGGTGTCGCCGTTGGTGGACTTCACCTCGAAGACGCCGTCGCCGATCTCCAGCACGGAGACGTCGAAGGTGCCGCCGCCGAGGTCATAGACCACGATCGTGCCGGAGTTCTTCTTGTCGAGGCCGTAGGCCAGCGCGGCGGCCGTCGGCTCGTTGATGATGCGCAGCACCTCGAGGCCCGCGATGCGGCCGGCCTCCTTGGTGGCCTGGCGCTGGGCATCGTTGAAATAGGCCGGGACGGTGATGACGGCCTGGGAGACGGGCTCGCCGAGGTAGTTCTCGGCGGTCTCCTTCATCTTGCCGAGGACGAAGGCGCTGATCTGCTGCGGCGCCATCTTGTCGCCGCGCGCCTCCACCCAGGCGTCGCCATTGTCGGCGCGGATGATGTGGAAGGGGGCGAGGCTCTTCTCCTTCTGCACCATCGGATCGTCGAAGCGACGGCCGATCAGGCGCTTCACGGCATAGAGCGTGTCGGTGGGGTTGGTCACCGCCTGGCGCTTCGCGGCCTGGCCGACCAGACGCTCGCCATTCTTGGTGAAGGCGACCATGGAGGGCGTCGTGCGCGCGCCCTCGGCATTCTCCAGCACCCGGGCTTCGCCGCCTTCCATGATGGCGACGCAGGAATTCGTGGTGCCGAGGTCGATGCCGATAACTTTGCTCATCCGTCTCTCCTCTGCGGCGGATCGGGACGGCCCTGCTCAGGCGCCGTGCCGGTCCCCATTTTCTCGGATGTGGGGAATTGGTTCGGACCGGGGCCGGTCCGCGACCCAGGATGTATTGTTCCAGGGCTTTGGCAACAAGAGGGCAACACCCGCAAAGCGGCCCCTCTTCGCGCGCTCCCCGCGAGTCAGCCCCCCGGATTCCGCCGGGAAACCGCCGGTCCGGGCCGGGGCGGCACCCCGGAAGGCGGGGAAAGGGCCATGCCGGGCCCGGCCTCGCGGAACAGGTAGAGGACGCGCTTGCCGTTCCGCGGGTCCCGCGCCTCCCCCACCGGGCGGAAGCCCAGCCTCGCATGGAAGGCGAGGCTGCCGGGGTTGGGCGGGTCCAGGTTGACCTCGCAGGCCAGCCCGCCGCGTCCGGAGGCCAGCACGGCCGCCGCCAGATCCTCGTAGAGGCGGCGGGCGATGCCCTGGCCGCGGGCGGCGGCGGCGACGGCCACGCGATCGACATAGACCGCGCCCCGCCGGTGGCGACGCACCCAGCCATGGTTCGGCCCGCGCAGGGGCAGGCCGCCGAAGGCGAGGAGGAAGCCCAGGCACCTCCCCCCATCCTCCACCGCGGCACGGGCGCGGAAGGCGCCCCGGGCCAGCGCCGCGAAGCCCGCCTCCCCGACCGCGTTCAGCTCCGCCGCATGGGCGTCGTTCAGCGCGGCCAGAACGGGGATGTCGGCGGCCCGGATGTCGCGGAGGCGGATCAGCCCGGCTTGCCCGCGACCACCACCATGGCGGGGCGGAGCAGGCGGCCGTTCAGCGTCCAGGCGGGGGTCCAGGCCTGGATCACCGTGCCCGGCTCCACGCCCGGCGGGGCGGGCTGCTCGGCCATGGCCTGGTGCAGCGCCGGGTCGAAGGGCTGGCCGGCCGCCTCCACGCGCTGCACCCCATGCCGCTCCAGGATGGAGAGGAAGGAGCGTTCCACGCCCTCGAAGCCGCCGCGCAGCTTGCTCAGCAGCTCAGGCTCGCCCGGCTCGGGCTGCGGCAGGGCGTCGAGGCCCCGGCGCAGGTTGTCGGCGGCCTCGGCGACGTCGGTGGCGAATTTCTGGATGGCGAAGTTGCGGGCGTCCTCCACCTCCTTGCGCTGGCGGTTGCGGGTGTTCTGGGCCTCGGCCTCCGCCCGCATCCACTTGTCGCGCAGGGCGGCCAGCTCCTCCTCCAGCGCCGCGACGCGCTCCGATTCCGGCTGGGGCGCGAAGGCTTCCACCGTCTCCCCGGCCTCCGGGGCGGTGCCCTGGGCCGGCGCTTCGTGGGCAGGAATGGCGATGTCGTCCTCGGGGTGGGCCGGGCCGGGCCGCTCAGCCTCGGAAGGGTGCTTCCAGTTCGAATTGTTCATGAAGAATCCAAGTCATCCGTGTGGGGCACCGGTCCATGCGGGACCGGAAACATGTCCCGTCCCACCTAGGGTCCGGAAGCCTTCGCGGCAAGGCACGGGCTTGGCGGAGCGGGGTGGCGGGCTCATCTTCCTGGTCCGCATGACCGAGCCTTCCCCCGAGATTTCCCCGATGGCCGAGCAGATCGAGGCGAGGCTGGAGCGCCTGGACCTCGACCCCGCCAGCGCCACGAAGAAGGCGGGCCTGCCGCCGGGGAGCATCGAGCGCATCCTGACGGGACAGGCGCCCAGCCCGCGCGGCACGCCGCTGCGCAAGCTGGCGGAGGTGCTGGAATGCTCGGTCTCCTACCTCGTGGGCCTGGACCCGGACGTGCCGCCCCCGCCCGAGCTGCTGGCGGAGGAACAGGGGGATTTCGGCCTGCTGTCCGGCGACCAGGAGGCGCTGCTGCGGGCCTATGGCCGGCTGGACATGGCCTCGAAGCAGGCCCTGCTGCGCGTCGCCCAGAAGATGGCCGGGCCGGAGCCGGAACCGGAGGCGAAGCCGGCCAGGGGGAAGCGCAAGGGCTGATCCCCAAGGGCTGAACCACTGGCCGCCCCGTCGGCCATCTTTCAGGCCGGGCGGAAGCGCCGGAGGAGGCGGGCCAGGACCGGCAGGACGGCGGCGGCCAGGGCCGCCACGGCCACCCACTGGGCGGGGCGCGGGCCATGGTCGATGCCCAGATTGGCCCGCAGCACCAGCGCGGCCGGGACACGGGTGGCCAGGGCGTACCAGCCATATTCGATCGCGGCGGCCCCGAGGGCGGACAGGGGCACGAGGGCGAGCAGGGCCAGGAAGCCGGTCCGCCGCGTGGCGGGCAGCAGGCGCCAGAGGATCAGCCAGAGCAGGAAGCCGGCCATCAGCACGGCCTCCGAGACATCGACCTTCGACTGCATGAAGAAGTGCAGCGCGCCGAGGGCGGCGATCGGGAAGACCAGCCGGTGCAGGCGCTTCCAGTTCCGGCCCATGCGGCGGATCGCGCCGTCGGTGGAGGTCCAGCCCAGGACGCAGAGGCCGAGCACCGCCGCGAAGCCGATGGTGAGGTAGGTGCGCCGCAGGATCTCCCCGGCCACGTGGAGCAGGTCGAAGCGCTGGTCCACCACGTAGAGCAGCAGATGGGCCAGGGCATAGGCCAGAGCGGCGAGGCCCAGCATCCGCCGCAGCACCACGACCCCGGGCCAGTCGAGCAGATGGCGCAGCGGCGTGACCGCCAGGGAGATCAGCAGGAAGCGGATGGCCCAGAGCCCGGTCTGGTGCGTCGCCTCCATATAGGGCTCGGCCCCCAGCGTGCCCGTGCTCCAGCGCAGCCCGGCGATCAGGCCGGGCAGCAGCGTGGCCAGGAAGACGGCGGTCTTGAAGGGCGAGACGCGGCCGCCCCGGTCCAGCCAGGGCCAGGGTCCCGGGCGGGCCGCCCCGGAACGGTTGCCCCCCGGGCCACCGCCCGCGCGCGGGCGGCGCGGGCGGGTGGCGCCGGAGGAAAGGTCGGAGGGCATGAGGCGGTCTCAGTTCGGCGGGGAGACGCCATCCTTGGCGACCATGACGCGGGTGGCGGTGAGGTGCCCTTCGGCGTCGCGGGTGGCGGTGAGCATCACGGCCGCGCCGGGTTTCAGGTCCGCGCGCGAGGCCGGGACCGGGGTGACGACCGGCGTGCCGGGCGGCACATGGATGCGGAGCGTCTGGCCCTTGTAGGACATGGTGAGGTCACGGCCGGAGGTGGCGGCGACCGCCGCATCGACCGTGGCATTGGTCATGCTGGTGCCGGGCAGGTCCCAGGGCCGGTGGCCCTCGCCGACGCCGCGCATCGCCTCGGGAAAGACCTGGACCGCGCGGGCCTCCAGCCCCCCGCCCTCGGCCGGCGCGCCGACGATGCCGAGATAGTCGCCGGGCTTGATGTCGGACAATTCGACCGGTTTGGGGGATACGACGGCCACGTCGCCGGACAGGGTCACCGGCAGTGTTTCGCCCTCCCGGGTCTTCACCACCATCACGGAACCATCGATTGAGGCGATCGTGCCACGGATGCGGGCGGACGCGGCCTGCGAGGCGGGGTTCTGGGTTGCCCCCTGGACTGTCCCCTGGTTTGTCCCTTGGGCCAGGGCCGGCAGCGGCAGGGTCTGGGCCAGGGCGGCCAGCGAGGCGGCCAGGACCATGGGCAGGATGCGGGAGGGATGGGTCATCGGGCTCAGGGCTCCAGCGGCAGGCGCCGCGCATGCCGGCCCGGAGGTTCCGGCGGGATGCCACGGGTCGGCCAGGCCGCGCCACCCGCCGGGGATCGGCGTGCTTCGCGGACCAGGCGTAGGTGTTGGGAACCCCGCGGGATGCAAGGCCGGTTTCCCGGGGCTGTCGGCTTTTTCACCTTCCGGCCGGCCCGCCGGCCGGAAGGGGCGGCGGGTCAGCCGCAGCCGCACCCCCCGGTCCCGCAACCGCCCTTCGGCGCATCCTGTTCCGGCCGGGCGGAGGGATCGCGCGAAAGCCCCCTGGCCGCCAACTCGGCCTCGTAGGCGGGCCACCAGGCTTCCTGCTCCTCGCCCATCCGGCGCAGCACCGTCCAACTGTAGATGCCGGTGTCGTGCAGGTCGTCGAAGACGATCCGGACGGCGTAATGGCCGACCGGCTCCAGCGCCATGATGCCGACATGGCGGCGGCCCGAGACCAGCTTCTTCTGCCCCGGCCCATGGCCCTGCACCTCGGCGGAGGGGCTTTCCGCCCGCAGGTACTCGGCCGGCAGGCTGTGGCGCACCCCGTCGGGCCAGGCGACCTCCAGCCGCCGCTCGGCCCGGCGGAGGCGCAGCTCCGTCGGGACCAGGGACGCGGTGACGCTCATCCGTCGAGCCGGCGCGCCTCGTCCGGCAGCATGATCGGGATGCCGTCGCGGATCGGATAGGCCAGCCCGGCCTTGTCACTGATCAGTTCGCCACGCTCGCGGTCATAGCGCAGCGGGCCCTTGGTCACGGGGCAGACCAGGATCTCCAGCAGGCGGGGATCGACCGGGGCGGATGTCTTGGTGTCGTTCATCGTCTCGTTCTCGTTCAGCTCGGCCTGCCGGACGGCGAGGCGTCCGGCCCGCCGAGGGCATTCATCTGCAACAGGGTCACCAGCGTCCTTGCCCGGTCTTCCGGGGTCGGGGCCTCCAGCAGCGCCTGCTTCTCGCGCGGATCGAAGGGACAGACCATGGCCAGGGTGGTGACCAGCATCGGATCGGGCAGTTTCCCGATCGCCTCCCAGTTCGCCTCGATCCGCCGCGCCTGGAAATAGGGGCGCAGGGCCGACATCAGCGCCGGGCGGTCGATCGGAGGCTCCGCGCCGCCGCCCAGGTCGGCGAGCCAGCGGCTGTAATCCGCCCGGACCCGCCGGTAGCCGCCCGGATGCAGGGGCAGTTCCTGCCGGACCTGGAAGCGGAGGAGGCCGGTGAGGGTGATCAGCAGGCGTCCGTCCTCCGTCTCGGCGAAGGAGGAGACACGGCCCAGGCAGCCCATGCCATAAAGGACGGACGGGCTGGCCTTCGCCGCGGCGGGGTCGGGCTGGATCATGCCGAAGAACCGTCCCTGGCCCAGGCTGTCCTGCACCAGGGCGAGGTAACGGGGCTCGAAGATGTTCAGCGGCAGCCGGCCTTGCGGCAGCAGCAGCACGCCCGTGAGCGGAAAGACCGCGATCTCTTCCGGCAGGCTGTCGGGCCTGGGATGGAAGGGGGCACGGGCGCGCCACCGGTCAGCTGAACAGCAGGGTCGAGAGCTTGCGCCGCGCCGCGACCGAGGCCGGGTCGGCGAAGCCCCAGGCTTCCAGGAACTTCAGCAACTGCTTGCGGGCCGCCTGCTCGTTCCACTCGCGGTCGCGCTTGATCGAATCGATCAGCGCATCCACGGCGGCAGCCTTCTCCCCGGCGGCATTCAGCGCCACGGCGAGGTCGATCCGGGCGGCATGGTCGTCCGGATCGGCGGCCACGCGCTGCTCGAACTCTGCCAGCCGGGCCCGGGCCTCGCGGCCCTGCCGCGACAGTTCCAGGGCGGAGCGGACCGAGGCAATCTCGGCATGCGCGGCGATCTTGGCCGGGATCTGGCCCAGCACGGCCTCCGCCTGGTCTTCCTCCCCCAGGGCCATGAGGGCGCGCACCAGCCCGGCATAGGCGTCCGGATTCTCGGGCTCCGCCTGGACCAGCTCGCCAAAGAGCTGCAGGGCGCCGGCATGGTCGCCCTCCTCGGCGGCGGCCTTGGCCTCGCCCAGCAGGTCGGCCGCGGGCATCTGCCCCCCGGCCATCTTCAGCAGCGCCTCGACGAAGCGCTTGACCTCGCTTTCCGGCAGGGCGCCCTGGAAGAGGTCGGCGATCTGGCCCTTCCAGAAGGCCACGACCGTCGGCACCGACTGCAGCGGCAGGCCCATCTGGGCGAGTTGCCGGACCAGGGCCTGGTTCTTGTCGATGTCGATCTTGACCAGCTTCACCCGGCCGCCGGCGGCGCGGATGACCTTCTCCAGCGTGGGCGTGAGTTGCTTGCACGGGCCGCACCAGGTCGCCCAGAAATCCACCAGGATGGGGGTCTGGCGCGAGGCCTCGACCACATCCTGCATGAAGCTGTTCTGGTCGCTGTCGCGGATGATATCGGCGTCACCGCCGCCCGCGGCGGGGCGGTTCGGGTCCAGGATGGTATCCATGCGGGCGGGTTCCCCAACTTCGGTTGTGTTCATAGATGCTCCTGTGGCGCCTGGACGCAATGGCCCCCGGCGCAGATCGCCCTCCCGCCCCTGGGTTCCGGGTGGCGGAACATCGCGGGGAAATGGCCGGATGGCAGCCTTGCGAAAAACTGGGAGGAGGGCCCTTGTCAGCCTGTCACCGGCATGTCAAAAGCCCGCTCACCGACGGAGCGCGGGCGTAGCTCAGGGGTAGAGCACAACCTTGCCAAGGTTGGGGTCGAGGGTTCGAATCCCTTCGCCCGCTCCAGTCTTCTCTCTCACAACCTGTCTCTCCTAGTCAGGACACCGTGCTGAGGCGCAGGTTTCCTGCGGTTTTCGGCCGCGACTTCGATGGTGCAAGGCCGGAACGAGGGCGGCTTTTCTCTCCGAGATGCCGGAGACTCTCCCCGCGTTGAGGGTAGGCTGATTTAACCTTCAACCTTTATCGCATTAAATAAAAATGCATGATCTTTGGACGGGGCACCGGCTCTTCGTTCAGTTTGTCCACCGCCTGCCGGTCAAAGCTGCGAACAGAATCGGTGTCTCCGCGCCCAAGCTCTTGCCAATCGCGGATCCACGATAGACCACGCGGCCCCCGATGGGAGGCGGTCGCCCTGCCCACGCCGCATGACATCGCCGGACTGATCGCCTGGGCCAAGCGAGAGGAGTGTCGCGGGACTCTGGCCGAGCTGCTGGACCGCCACAGTGCCCAGGCTTGCGCGGCCGCAGATATCGAAAGGCAGGAGATCGCGGATGTCCTCGGCGACGATGCCGTCACGGTCCTTTTTGGTGCCGCCTTCGAGGACCTGGTTGCCACCGACCTGCCTGGCGGCCGCAACATCGCGGACGACTACCTTCGCCGGCGCGGGTGGAAGGAGAGCGCTTCCACGCGCGAGTACATTGCCGGGCTGCGCCGATCGGTCATCAGTCTCTATGAGGTGAGCGGGCTCGTGCCGGGTCAATCCATGCAACTGCGCGACCTGGTTCGCGGCGGCGAACCGGTGCGCGTATCCGAGAAGCTCGGCTCCCAGAGGCTGCGGCAGTGGGACCGCGTCGCCACGCGGGTGATCCCGCTGCGCGAGGGGGCCGTGATCAGCGGCACGCTGATGCTGTTCGAGCACGAAGGCGCCCAGGGAGGTCGCTGCGGCCGTGCGCGAGTTCGGCGTCGAGACGGACGCCAAGGCCCTGGCCGACATGGTGACGCCGGACCTGCTGCTCGCCCAGGCTGCCTTCATGTTCACCAATGCCTGGCTCGATGCGGCACTGAGGGCGGAAAAAGGGCGGGATAGGGCGATTGCGCCCAGCACGTAGACCAGGGCCGCCACGTCGAAGGCGCCGATCTCGCGCTGGACGAGCAACGCGCTGCTGGCGACCCCGAGCTCAACCTGGACCGGACCGATCGACGCCTGCGGCTGGCGCTGAACCTGGCCCGAGAGCTGATCGGCTTTCCGCGCCAGCTCGGCACCCATCCCGGCGGCTTCGTGCTGACCAGCGACCGTCTCGACAGCTTGGTCCCGATCGTGCCCGTCGCCATGGCGGACCGGCAGGTCGTCGAGTGGGGCAAGGACGATATCGAGACGCTCGGCTTCATGAAGGTGGATGTGCTCGGCCTCGGCATGCTGGGCTGTCTGCGCCGCGCCTTCGACCTGTTGGAAGACCACAAGGGCATTGCCCTTGGCCTGGCGTCGGTCCCGCCCGAGGATCCGGCGACCTATGCGATGATTCGAAAGGCCGACACGCTCGGCACCTTCCAGATCGAAAGCCGGGCGCAGATGGCGATGCTGCCACGCCTGCGCCCCACCACCTTCTATGATCTCGTCATTCAGCTGGCGATCGTCCGGCCCGGGCCGATCCAGGGCGACGTGGTGCCCTCTACCTGCGGCGGCATGAGGGGATCGAGGCGGTGAACCACCCCCGCCCCGAGCTGCGGCGCGTGCTCGGCAAGACGCTGGGTGTTCCCCTGTTCCAGGAGCAGGCGATGCAGGTCGCGATCCACTGCGCGGGCTTCAACCCGGGTGAGGTCGACCAGCTCCGGCGCAGCATGGCCACCTTCCAGTTCAAGGGGGCGTCTCGGTGTTCCGTGACAGGCTCGTCAAAGGGATGATCGCGCGGCTCCGACCACGACTTCGCAGAGCGCGCCTTCGCCCAGATCGAGGGCTTCGGCAGCTACGGCTTGGCCGCCGGCCATGGCCGCGGAGGAGAGCGACTACCGATCCAGGATGCCGCTCAGCAGTCCCCGTATCGCGACACGCGGGTCGGGCAGGCCGTCCTCGTCACCCTCCCGGTCAGCATCGTCGAAGAACTCGGACCAGCCCTGAGCCTGGGCGGGATCCACCAGGGCCGCCAGTATGGCATGTGCCATGGCCGTTGCGAGATCCCGCCGCCTGACCAGCCCCTGGAACCTGACCTCCGGCCCGTCGCGGTCGGTCGCCAGCAGCAGCAGGAGATCCCCCTCGCCGGTGGGAAGCGCCGTGAGGGCGACGACGCTGCCTTCCTCGTCGATCTCGACCTGCAGGGGCAGGTCGCCTCGCGCGATCAGCGCCGTCCATTCCGCCAGGTCTTCCAGCGGCGGGTAGACGTTCGAGAGGGCGATCCGCGCCTGCTGCGCCTCGTCGCCCAGCACCAGCTCCGCCCAGCCATAGCGGTCGGCGGTCACCCGCACGGACACCGTCCCCCGGGCGACGTCGGCCCGCGGACGCAGGAGCTGGTCGAGCCGAAGCTCCGGCCGGCTGAGGCGCGAGAAGGGCTGGTCGGACAACGACCACATCCCGATCGCAGCCGCGCCATCGCGCAGGAGGTAAGGGACAGGGAGCCACCACTGCCTGTGCTCCGGCGCGTGGAGCCACTCCATGAAGTCCACGGGCCGGGGCCAGCGGAAGGGGAGCGTCTCGGCGATGCCGGGGACACCACCGGGGTCGTCCATGACCGCCGAAACATAGCGGAAGCCGGCCGAGAGCATGCAGAAGAGGCCGACATCGGGGTTCAGAACGACGCGACCACCCGGCGGCCCCAGTTCCTGCGCCAGGAGAGGCAGGCCACTGCCGGCCATGGCCGCCCTCACGCGCGCCGCATCCGCCTCGGTCACGGCCTCTCCGTAACGCGGCAGCGCCTCCGCCACCCGGCCCAGGGCCGCGGCGAGCGGCGCATTGGTGCAGGCGGACAGCGGCAGGATCAGGCCCTGCACGGCACCGGAGCCCCTCTGGCCGTCGCGCAGGCCGAGGGCGAAGACGCCGTCACGGCCTCGCCGCCGGTCCTCGGCGTGGCGCGCCATATCCCACCCGACCTTCGCCAGCAGGATCATCGGTCCGATGGCGTCGAGGTTGCCACTGATCGCGCCCGCCGTCAGGCGGCGGCGAGCGGCCACGCGCCACGGACGTGCCGGCAGGTCTTCCAAACTCGTCGCCTTCCGTGGTTTTCGCAGTGGGGCGCGCTACTCGCTCAGCTCAGCGTTCAGCCGATCCGCGTCCATAGGACCCAGTTGCGGGTTCCGCAACGGATCGTGGCGCCAGCCCTGGCCGAGAGGCGGGTCGTCGGCTGCGAAGCGACGCAGCTGCAAGCCGGCCCGCCTGTCAAGCGCCCAGTCCGATTTGGATCTCGATCCGATTGTCCATGGCCTCCGGATCCTGCCAGCGGTGGTACACTTCGCGGCTTTCTCCGCTGGCCTGTAGCCCAGCGGCGGCGATGGCTTGGAGCAGCGGTTCGTAGCCGTGAATGAACAGCCCGCTGATCGGCCCTTCGTAGATGGCTGCGGCACAGCGCAGCGGCGGCAGCTCGTGGTCTCCGCCAGCCACCGGCAGGCAGAAGGCCAACTCGAACTCGGTCTGGGCGTCCTGGGGCATGCCCCAGGCCTGGAAGATCGGCGGTCCGTTCAGCTTCAAGCCGCGTGCAGAGGCTTCAGCGTGCAGCTCGGCATAGGCGGGAGCGGCGCGCCCTGCAATCTGCGAAATGCTCAGGCGCTGGCGTCTTTGCAGCACGGTCAGGGGTTCCACGGTGCGGATATGCATGTCGCCCTCTCTTGAAGGTGGTGGATGGGACCTGGAGTGTCAGAACCCTGCGCTGCGCAGCAAGGCCCAGATGCGTGCTGGCGTGGGCGGTCATCGCCGCTTCCAGGTGGTGGCGCCAGAACAGCCAGCCATAAGCGATGCCGCCCAGGCCGTTGAGCAGCAGGGTGCGCATGACCAGGGGGGTATCCATCTCGAACCGGGTCGCCAACAGCGGCAGGTGGGCTGCGCCAAAGGCGAGTGCCGACAGCGCGATGGCGCATGGTACCGCGATGTTTCGTGTCGCCCGACTGCCGCGGGGCGTCAGGAGACGGAGCAGCAGGACCATCAATCCCCAGCGACACAGGATCTCCTCGCCGATGCCTCCATAGAGCAGGTTCATCAGCAGTTCGCGCCAGCCTGGCCGGCTGGACGCGCCATGGCGCCAGGTCTCGCCGAGCCAGAGGGCCAGAGCTGCATCCAGGCCAAAGACCATCACGGCGACGAGCAGACCCGGACCGCATCCCGAGGCCAGCAGAGGGCGCAGACCCCGCCATTCCGCGGTGCCGGCCAGCAGACTGTGCAGGCCGACCCGATGGGCGAGGGCCGCACCTGTCAGGCTGGCGATCAGCATCAGCGCCAAGGGGTTCATCGCCAGCATCAGGCGCTGCAAGCTCACCGGCAGACCGGCCAGGGAGGGAGCCTGTTCCAGCAGAGCGGGAGGCAAAGGTTGCAGCAGCAAGGTGGCAACGCCAAGCAACCCGCAGGTCAGGACAGGAAGCAAGCGACGGGTGAAACCCGGAGGACGGGCGGCGTTTGAAGAATCGGGCCTATCCATCGGAAAGGTCTCATTGAATCGCCTCGGCTTTGGCGGAGGCTGCTTCTCGTGGGTTAAGCCACCATGGCCCCGGCTTCAAGACCTGTGGGGGGAGCATGCCTTGGCGTCGGCAGGCAGGAAGGCACCGCTAAAAGGCCCGCTTCGCCATGCGGATCAAGAGGGCCGGAGAATCAGCGACAAGGCACGGGACAGGAGGCACAATGAGCACCCCCTGCACGACCGGAACGAGATCCCGCTCCCTTCCGCCTACGGGCGCATCTGGATCCTCACAGATGCAGATGCGCACCACCATCCATGGACTGGACCGCCGTTCCTGGCCCGACCCGCCGCAGTGCCATCCCGGTGAAGGCGGGCTTGTAACGCCCTTCCGTCCGCAGTCTCAGCACGGTCTTGCCGCCTTCCTCGCGACGCGTCACATGCAGCCGCAGCCCGGTCTCGCGCCAAGCCATGGTGTCGCCGTTGTCCTCGTAAAGGACAACCTCGCCCTCCCCTTCGCCGAAGACGAGGAGGCCGCGCTCGCTGTCGTGGGCCGGATCGACGCGGTCGAGCTGCCCGGTGACCGGCACCATGGCGCCGGCGCGGACGAAGACCGGCAGGTGACCCAGCGGTGCCTCCACCGTGATCTCCTCGCCGCCCGGGAAGGCCGCTCCGGTGCGGAAATCATGCCAGCCGCCGGGATGCTGCGGCAGATAGACGCGCCGCGACACCGCCCCTTCCTCCAGGACAGGCGCGACGAGCAGATCGCGGCCGAGCAGAAAGACGTCGTCCTGGCCCCTGCAACGCGCATCGGCGGGGAAGTCATAGAAGGTCGGCCGGATCACAGGCTCGTTCTCCGCTGCCGCGCGCCACATCTGCGTGTAGAGATAGGGCATCAGGCGATAGCGGAGCGCCATCGCCTCGCGCACCTGCGGCAACACCTCCGGGTGCATCCAGGGCAGGTTGACGATGCCGTCGTCGTTCCAGGAATTCATCACGAAGCGCGGCCAGAGCGAGCAGAACTCGACGAAACGGCAGAACAGCTCCGGCCCCGGGCTGGGTCCGTGGAAGCCACCCACGTCGTGCCCCGTGTTGTACATCCCGGACAGGCTCATGGTGATGCCCTGCGCCAGGTTGAAGCGCAGTGTCTTCCAGGCCGTCTCGTTGTCACCCGTCCAGCTCTGGCCATAGCGCGCGATGCCGGCGCAGCCGCCGCGCGTGACGGCATAGACCCGCTTGTCCGGCGTGCGTGCCTGCTGGGTCTCATGCGACAGCTTGGTCATCAGCAGGGCCTGGGACGGCCGCGCCAGGGCCTGACGGTAGGGCCGCCCGTCGCCGTTGCAGAGCGCGTCCTCGTCCCAGATCTCGTACTCGTTGTTGTCGTTCCAGACAGTGGTGACGCCATAGTCGAGCAGTGCCGTTTCCAGCCCTTTACGCCACCAGGCACGACCCTGCGGATGGGTGAAATCGAGGTGGTAGCCGAGCCCGTCCCAGAATTGCGCCACGGCAGGCTTCCCGGTGTCGCCATCCTGCACCAGGAAACCACCTTCCAGCGTTTCCGCGAGGCGCGGGTGATCGTCCAGCAGACAAGGCTTAAGGTTGGTGACCGGCTGCATGCCTGCTTCCTTCAGCCGGCGCATGGTCGCCGCCGGGTCAGGGAACTTGCTGCGGTTCCAGTTGAAGGCATAGCGCTTGCCGTTGATCGAGGTGTAACCCGAACCGAAATGGAAGCTGGAGCAGGCGATGCCTTCCTGACGGCAGCGCTCGATGTAGTCCATGATCCGCGCATCCGCGTCATCCGCATCGGCGATGGCCATGGAGGTGGTGGCGAAGCCCAGCGTCCATTTCGGTGGAAAAGCCTGGCCGCCCACCATCCAGGAGAAGCGCCGCACCACATCCGGCACGCCGGGTCCGGCGAGGACGGTATAGTCGAGATCCCCGTCCTGCGCCGCGTAGGAGCGGAACAGGCCGTGGTAGTTGTCGATGGTGCAGCCGAGATCGACCTCCGCCACAGCGAGGTTGTCGTAATAGACACCGTGCGCGCCGCGCGGTCCGTCCACGATGAAGAACGGCACCATCTTGTAGAGCGGATCGCTCAGCTCCGCGTCGAAGCCGCACGGGTCCACCGCATCGATGCGGAAGCGGCGACCGGTATGGTCCACGGGTCCGGCCTTGTCCCCCAGCCCGTAATGGCTTTCGCCCTCATGGCGCAGCATGAAGTGCTGCAGGGCGCCCGTGCGGGGAGAAACGGCATAGGCCTGGGTCGGGCGGTCGGCCAGGAAGGGATCGGCCTCGCCGGGGCGGTGCCAGGCGATGCCGAAGGGTTCCAGTCTCACCAGGGCGGTCAGGCCGCCCTCGGCGGAGACGGTCACGGCCCCCGCGCCTTCCTCCACCGTGACGGAAGGGCATGAGAAGCCGGAAAGATCCTCGCGCGGGCGGCCCTCATAGGGCGGCTCCAGCCCTCCGGGGGCGATCGACCAGCCGCGGTCGAGGCGGTAGCCCTCGGCGCCCTTCAGGATGACGCGGCCCATGTCGCACTCCGGCATGGCGATCCGGATCTGGGCGGACACCCGCCCCAGCCGTTCCGCGACCTCGAAGACCGCCCAATCCCCATCCCGGCCGATATAGCGGCCCTTGGTCAAAGCCTTCATGCGAGATGTCCGGTCCCTTGCATGGCCCGCAGCGCGAGGCCGTCGCTGTTGAAGAGATGGATGGCGTCACGGCGGGCCCGCAGCCGCACCGTGTCGCCACGCGCGAGGCCGAGCTGGCCTTCCTGCCGCACGCAGATCTGCGGCAAGCCGGGCGCGGAGGCATAGAGATAGGTCTCGGAGCCGAGCTGCTCCAGCAGATCGACACGCGCCTCCAGATCGCCGCCCTCGTCGGTGGGCTCCAGATGCTCCGGCCGCACGCCGAAGGTCACCGTCTCGCCCTCCCGCAGCTCGCCCGGCAGGTCGAGGTGGATCTCCCGCCCCTCCACCGCCAGGGCACCGGCGCTGCCGGCCCGCGCCACGCGCGCCGGCAGGGCGTTCATCCTGGGCGAGCCGATGAAGCCCGCGACGAAGAGGTTCGCCGGGTTGTTGTAGAGCTCAAGCGGCGTGCCGATCTGCTCGATCAGCCCACCGCGCAGGACCACGATCCGATCGGCCAGGGTCATCGCCTCGACCTGGTCGTGCGTCACGTAGATCATCGTGCCACCGATCTCGGCATGCAACGCTGCCAGCTCCTTGCGTGTGGCGACGCGCAACTCGGCATCGAGGTTCGAGAGCGGTTCATCGAAGAGAAAGATCTTCGGGTCGCGCACGATGGCACGGCCGATGGCGACGCGCTGCCGCTGCCCGCCGGACAATGCGCGCGGCTTGCGGTCGAGATAGGGGGTGAGCTGCAGCATCTGCGCCGCGCGTTCCACCCGCGCCGTGACCTCGGCCTGCGGCAGGCGCATGTTCTCCAGCGCGAAGCCCATGTTCTGCCGCACGCTCATATGCGGGTAGAGGGCGTAGGACTGGAACACCATGGCCAGGCCGCGATCGGAGGCCGGCAGGCGCGTGACGTCCTGGCCACCGATCAGCACCTGCCCGTCCGTGACCATCTCCAGCCCCGCGATCAGGCGCAGAAGGGTGGACTTGCCGCAGCCGGACGGGCCGACGAAGACCATGAACTCGCCGTCGCGGACCTCCAGGTCCACACCGCGGATCACGGAGGTGTCGCCGAATCTCTTGGTGACGTTGCGGAGCCTGAGCTCAGCCATGGGCGGATCTCCCAATGCTCATTTCATTCCCGTCGAACCGATCCCGGTCGTGATGAAGCGCTGAAGGAAGACGAAGACGAGCGCGACCGGCAGCAGCGTTACGACCGTCATGGCGAGGAGGTAGTGCCATTGTGTCTGCAACTCGCCCTGAAAGGCATTGAGCCCGATCTGGAGGGTGTAGCTCTCGGTCTTGGTCAGCACGGCCAGCGGCCAAAGGAACTCGTTCCAGCGCCACATCACCGAGAAGATGCCGAGTACCGCCAGAGCCGGCGCCGTCAGCGGCATGACGATGCGCCAGTAGATCTGCCATTCGGACGCCTTGTCCATGCGTGCCGCCTCCACGAGGTCGCGCGGCAGGGTCAGCATGTACTGGCGCAGCAGGAAGACGCCTGTCGGCGTGGCGGCGCCGGGCAGGATCACCGCCCAGAGCGAATTCACCAGCCCGAGCTTCGTGATCACCAGATAGACCGGGACCAGCACGATGGTGATCGGAATCATCAGCGTGCCGATCACCGCCAGGACGGCGAGGCCCTTGCCGCGGAACTCGTAGAGCGAGAGGGCATAGGCGGCCATGGAGTTGATCAGCAGGGTGATCAGCGTCGCCACCACGGTGACGAAGACCGAATTGCCAAGGAAGCGCAGGAAGTCGAACTGCCGCAGCGGCTCGATGTAGTTGGAGATGGCGAGCGAGAAAGCGCGCACCGGTTCGCGCCGGTCCACCGGCACGCGGACGGTCTGGCCCGGATCGGCCGGGTCCACCATCTGCGCCTGCAGCCCGACGCGGCGGACCTGCGCCATCTCTTTCACGCTGCCGTCCGGCAGGGTGACCTTGAAGAGCGGCAGTGGGTTGGGCTGCCCCGGCACCGTCACCTCGACCTGCGAGAGCGGAAGCAGGGTGGGCGGGAATTCCAGCAGCCCCGCCGGGGTCTTGAAGGAGGACAGCAGCAGCCAGAGCACGGGACCGAACATCAGCAGGGTGCCGAGGGCCAGGTAGAGATAGCTGGCAACGTCGCTCCAGTGCAGCGGCTGCCCGGGGTTGCGGCGGCGCGCGAGGAAGCGCAGGGCGCGGGTGGCCACCATGGTCAGTCCCTCCGCCGCCCGGCGACGCCGAGCTGGATCAGGGTGAGGATGAAGAGCACGGCGCCCAGCAGCACCGAGGCCGCGGCGGCAAGGCCGAAATTCTGCACCTGATTCGCGAAGGCGGTTTCGTAGATGTACTGCACCACCATCATCGTCGCCGTGCCGGGGCCGCCGCCGGTCAGCACGAAGACCTCGTCGAAGGTCTGCACGCCCTTGATCAGCGCGAGCACGATGACCACGATCATGTTCGGCCAGAGCAGTGGCAGGGTGATGCGCCAGAAGATGCGGTGCGTGGGCGTGCGGTCCATCGCCGCCGCCTCGTAGAGATCGGCCGGAATGGCCTGCAGCCCGGCGAGCAGGATCAGCGTGTAGAAGCCCATATGGGCCCAGACGGACACGAAGATCGCCCAGAACATCGCCCAGCCGGGCTCGTTCAGGAACAGGACGCGGTCGCCACCCAGCCCCATGATGATGGCGTTCAGCAGGCCGTCGCGCTGCAGGATCCATTTCCAGATCAGCGCCACCACCACCGGCGACAGCAGCACGGGGAAGAAGAAGACCGCGCGGAAGAAGCCCCGGGCCCGGATCTTGCGGTTGAGCACCAGCGCGGTGACCAGAGAGGCCAGCACCGTTCCCACGACGTTGAACAGCGTGAAGGTGCCGGTATTGGCGACGCCGCGCCAGAAATGGTCCTCGCGGCAGGAGCCGGGATCGATGAAGGAACCGCAGTCGAGCAGGTAGGCGTATTGCTGCGTCCCCACATAGGGCCGCTCCGCGGGGAACAGCGCGGCGCCGCCGGTCAGCGAGAACCAGAGGTTGATCGCCAGCGGCAGGAAGACGAAGAGCCCGAAGAAGGCGGCGTTGGGGAGGAGGAAGACATAGGGCATGCCCCGCTCGCCGATCAGCCTCTGCACGCCGCGCATCGGCGCGTCGATGAGGCGCAGCGGCAGCGCGGCGGCCCAGCCCAGGGCGCGCAGGGCGCCTCCTTCCTCCAGGCGCGGCACGGCCGGGGCGGTTGCCGTGCCCGCGGCGGGCACAGCGGTCTCGACGGAGCTCATTCTGGCGATCCCGGTCCGGGGAGGGGCTATTTCTTGTCGCGCTCGGCGATCTGCTGCGTCACGTCATCCGTGATGCGGCGATAGGCTTCGTCCAGCCCGATCTCGCCGGCCACGGCCTGGCCGAGGCGGCTGATGGCGGCGTTGAAGATGATGCGCGACCCGGAATAGCCCTGGAGGCGATAGGCCGCCGGCGAGATCTGCCTCACCTCCTCGGTGAAGACCTTCAATGCCGCCCGTGCCGCCTCGGAGCCGGACTTGTACTCCAGACCTTTGGCCGCGATCCCGACATGACCGGGCACGAAGAGGGCGCGGCTATAGAACTCCGTCATCACCTCCTCGCTGGCGAGGTATTCCATGACCTTCGCCACCTCGGCGGGATGCTTGCTGGACTTGAAGGCCATCAGGGCGGCGCCGCCCGGCATGGGGGAGCAGTTGGCCGGTCCGCAGGGTGTCGGCACCGCCACCCAGTCGAAGGCATCGCCGATGGTCTTGTCGAACTGGGCGATCTGCCAGGAACCGGACAGGTACATCACGACCTGCGCGTTCTTGAACTCGTCATTGGCACCGCGATAGGCCGAGCCCGCCACCGAGCCCCAGATCTCCTTGGACATGATGCCCTTGCGGTGCCAGTCCACGACCAGGGAGGCGGCTCGCTTGAATCCTTCATCCACCACGGCGGGCCTGCCGGCCTCGTCGATACCCGTGGCGCCCTGTGACACGGCCAGACTGAAGAAGCGGTGCCCCGAACGGTCCAGCGCCAGCGGGAAAGGCGCGCCCACCTTGGCCGCCACCGCCTTGACCGCTTCCGCCCACTGCTCCCAGGTCGCGCCGGGACCGGGCATCGCGATGCCGGCCTGCTCAAAGAGGGTCTTGTTGACGAAGGGGCCCGTGATGGTGAGCTGGGTCATGAAGCCGGGGATGGAACCCGTGTCGCCGGCGACCCGCATCCAGGGCAGGAACGGGCCGTAGCCTGCCTCCCAGGCTGCCGCATCCTTCAGATGGGGTCTGAGGTCCAGCCCGTAGCGCGCCAGCCCGCCCATGTCGGCGACGCGCGCCATGTCCGGTCCCTGCCCCGAGGCGAGCTGCACCGGCAGGTTCTCGCTGATCGCCTTGAACGGCACCTGGTCCAGAACCACGCGGATATCGGGATTCCGGCTTTCGAAGCGGCGAAGCAGGTCGTTCATGACCTCGCCCTCGTTGCCGTCCGAGTACCAGGCCATGCGAAGGGTGGTCTGGGCCATCGCCGGCCCGAAGGCCGTCGCCGCGAGGCTCAGCCCGGCGGCGAAAGCATAAGCAAGCACCTTCATGAACTTCCTCCCTGATGCGGTAACGGGCACATCCCAGTCGGCGCCTCTTGTTCCGAGATGGTTTGGCAAACGTTTGCCCAACCTGTCAAACGGTTTTATAAGACAGAGATGTGGTGGGATAATCCCGGGTCAGTCCTCAGGGGAACCAAGTGAGAGATCCCGATAACGACGCATCGGGTGAGGTTCGGCCGGTCTCCCTGGCGACCATCGCCGCCGCTGCCGGAGTCTCGATTTCGACCGTCTCCCGGATCGTCAATGGCGAGACCCGCAGAGCCTCGGCAGAAACGGTGAAACGGGTCCGGAAAGCGATCGAGGCGACCGGCTATCGGCCGAATTCCATCGGGCGGGCCCTCCGCAGCGGGGAAAGCCGCCTTGTGGCGATGCTTGTGGCCAATCTGGACAATCCAGCCATGGCGACCATTGCGGCTTCCACCGAGGCCGCATTGCGGACGGCAGGCTATGTGATGATCCTTTGCGACACGCATGACCGTGCCGCGCTCCAGGATGAATATCTTGCGGCCATGCGTGCACAGGCGGTCCAGGGCTATGTGATGGTGGTGGCCCGTTCCAGCCCCGGGCTCGCCGAAATGATCGGCCACGGCACGCCGATGGTGTTCGTCGGGCGGCGCAACCCCCTGGGTGGCGGCGCCTTCGTCGGGATCGACAACACCGGGGCGGGTGCGTTGGTCGCCGATTATCTGTGGCAAGCCGGAATCCGGGAACCCGGCATCCTTTCCCCGCTGGAAGGCTCATCCTCTGCCACACGGGAGCGGATGGAAGGTTTTCGGTCCCGCTATGCCGCGCTTGGCCTGGACCCGGCGAGAATCCCGGAGTGGCGGGCGCCGGGCCTGGCTCATGTCGAAATCGGCTATCACGCCGCCCGGTTGATCGGGCGCCGTGATGCCTGGCCCCGTGGCCTGCTCTGCGTCAGCGATCAGCTGGCCTATGGCGCCTACCGCGCGGCACGCGAAACGGGGTTGCATGTGCCGGATGATTGCCGCCTGGTGGGAATCGATGGCAGCACGCTCAATCCCTGGCTTGCACCATGGCTTGCATCTGTCCGTGTCCCTTATGACAGATTTGGTCCCGCGATCCTGCAACAGCTTCAGCGCATCTGGTCTGGCACACGTCCAGCAGAGCAGCTTCTGACTTACGGTCCCGTCCTGTGACCATGGCCACAATCACGATTGTTTAGTCCCGGGATTTGGTGGAGCGGGTTGAGTCTGAATCGTTCCGGCTCTGCGGCCCACTGTTTGCAGATGAACTCGTAAGGGTTCAGGCCCTGTTGCCAAGGGCGGAGCGGCTCGGCGGGTTGCTCAAGCGCCGTGGGGAAACCATCGCCGTGGCCGAATCCTCTGCCGGCGGCCTGGTGTCGGCGGCCCTTCTCGCCATCACGGAGAAGGGGATGGCTGGCCTTCGCCCCGCCACCGAACCTTATGCCACGCTGCTGGCCCGCACCGCCCGGGAGCGCTTCGCCGTGGATTGGGGCATCGCCGAAACCGCTGCGGCCGGACCGGGCGGCAACCGCTATGGCGATGCCGCTGGCCATGTCTGCCTTGCCATCGCCGGCCCGGAGAGCCTGACGAGGACGCTGGCAACCGGGGACCAGGACCGCAAACAATATGCGGGCCTTCGCGGCCGCCCTGCTGGATCTCCTCGCCGAAGCCAAGGAGAGGGATCAGGCGCGGGCGACCGGCCCTGACCGCCCGGTCCTGCACACGGCGAAGGAGGGAGAGGCCCGCGCCTCTCTCCCCTTCGTGCCTTCGTCAGTTCCTCAGGCTGTCGGGCACCTTTCCGCCATTCTGGGCGAGCTGCTGCCACACGGCCTTCGACAAGGCGATGTTCTGCTCGGCGCTGCCATCCGCGCCCGCATGCACGTTGAGCTCGTTGGCGAGCTGCTTGCGCGCATCCAGGCTGGAATCGAGGTCCAGCATCTTCAGCAGATCGACGATCGAGGTCCGCCAGTTGCCGCCGCCGCCCTTCCGCGCCGCGATGCCCTCCAGCACCGACTCGACATCCACCTCCTGCCCAGAGGCCGGGGCACCGCCGGCACCCGCTGGCGTGCCGGCCGTGCCCGGATTGCCCCCCGGCGCTGCGTTCGGGGTGGCATTCGGGTCTGGCGCCTGATCGGAACCGGCCGGGGCGGCAGGCTGCGCCGCGCCGGCGGGATGGAAGATCTTGTTCAGGATCGAGCTGAAAATGCTCATCTTGCTTCCTTTCGAGAAGACGGACAGGGAACGGGCAGGCCCGGCCGGAGTTCCGCCGCCCTGGACGGAGCCGGCGCCGCATCCCGGGGAAATCCACCGCCTCAGCCCGCTCCGGCCAAACGGCTGCGACGGGTAACGCAGGATTTCCGGCCGTGTTGCGACGGTCACACCAGGAAAGGGCGCATCAGGAAGCTCTCCGCGGCGCGGCGTCAGCGATGGCTCGTCACCCCGGCCTGCTGGCACAGGCTCAGCAGCAGGCAGGCCGAACAGCGCGGCCGCTCGCCCGTGCAGACATGCTTGCCGAAGGGCACGAGGCGCTCGTTGATCTCCACCCAGTAGCGGCGCGGCAGGATCGCGGCGAGGGCGGCCCGGGTGCGGTCCGGCGTGCTGGTCGCGACGATGCCCCAGCGGTTGGTCACGCGATGGACATGGATGTCCACGGCGATATGCGCCTGCCCCAGCGCCACGCCGAGGGCGAGCGAGGCGATCTTCGGCCCGACGCCGCGGAAGGCCATCAGCCCCTCGACCGTGTCGGGGACGGCGCCGCCGAACTCCTCCACGATCCGCCGCGACAGGGCGATCAGGTCGCGCGCCTTCGGTTCGGGAAAGGTGGCCCCGTGCAGGAGCCGCACGAGCTCCGCCTCCTCCAGCGCCGCCAGCGCTGCCGGAGTGCGCGCCACGGCGAAGAGCCGGAGGCAGACCGGGATCGTCGTCTCGTCGCGGGTGCGGGCGGAGATGAGGCTCGCCACGAGCTGCTCGAACAGGCTGCCATAGCCCCGGTCCCGCAGTTCGAACATCGCCGCCTTCGGCACGTCGGCGACGGCCCGCCGGAGGCGCCGGAAGGCCTCGTCGAAGTCGAAGGGTTCCTTCGGCGCGGCTTCCGCCGCGATCGGGGCTGCGAGGGGCATGACCACAGGAACGCCGTCCAGCCGCGCGGGTTCGCCGTCCGGCCCGCCACAGCCGGGGTGCCCTTTGGACCCCCCCTGGGGAAAATCCCTGGGGAAAACCCCTGGGAAAACCCCTGGGAAAACCCTTGTCCCAACCCGTTGAAACGATCCGCTATTCCCCGCATATCGCGCGCCAGCTTGAACCCCCGACCGAGAGGACTGACGGTGAGCGAGACGCTGGAGCGGCACGAATTCGGCGCCGAGGTGGGGCGCCTTCTCGATCTGGTCGTGCACGCGCTCTATTCCGACCGCGAGATCTTCCTGCGCGAGCTGGTGGCCAATGCCGCCGATGCCGTGGACCGGCGCCGCTTCGAGGCGCTGACCGACAACAGCCTGGGCCTGCCGGCCGAGGCCAAGGTCCGGATTGTGCCGGACAAGGCGGCGCGGACGCTGACCATCTCCGATCCCGGCATCGGCATGAGCAAGGCCGAGCTGGCGCAGCACCTGGGCACCATCGCCCGCTCCGGCACGCTGGCCTTCACCCGCTCCCTCGCCGAGGCCCCCACGGCGGAGAAGCCCAGCCTGATCGGCCAGTTCGGCGTCGGCTTCTACTCCGCCTTCATGGTGGCGGAGCGGGTCGAGGTGACCTCCCGCCGCGCCGGCGGCGAGGAAGCCTGGTGCTGGGCCTCGGAGGGCCAGGGCAGCTACACGCTCGCCCCCGCCGAACGGGCGGAACCCGGCACCGACATCGTGCTGCACATGAAGGCGGATGCGGAGGAGTTCCTGGAGCCCTTCCGGCTGCAGGCGATCATCCGCAAATGGGCGGACCACATCACCATCCCCATCACCGTGGCGCGGGACGGCCAGGACGAGCCGGCGAACGAGGGCACCGCGCTCTGGCGCAAGCCGAAAGCCGAGGTGACGGAGGAGCAGTACACCGAGTTCTACCGCCACGTCGCCCATGCCTTCGACGAGCCCTGGGCCACGCTGCACTGGCGCGCGGAAGGCACGCTGGACTACAGCGCACTGCTCTTCATCCCCGGCATGAAGCCCTTCCAGGCGGTGGAGGACGAACGGCAGAGCCGCGTGCGCCTGCATGTCCGGCGCATGTTCATCACCGACGAGGCCGGGCTGCTGCCGCCCTGGCTGCGCTTCGTGCAAGGCGTGGTGGATACCGAGGACCTGCCGCTGAACGTCAGCCGGGAGATGCTGCAATCCACCCCCGTCCTGGCGCGCATCCGCAAGGCGGTGACGAACCGCGTCCTGTCCGACCTCAAGGCGCGCGCCAGGGATGAGGAGGACTACGCGAAGTTCTGGGAGAATTTCGGCCCGGTCCTGAAGGAAGGCGCCTGGGAGGATGCCGGGCACCGCCAGGAGGTGGCGGCGCTGCTGCGCTTCCGCTCCTCGGCGGTGGAGGGCTGGACCTCGCTCGCCGATTATGTCGGGCGGATGAAGGAGGGGCAGGAGGCGATCCACTTCCTGCTCGGCGACGATCCGGCCGCCCTCGCGCGCTCGCCGCAACTGGAGGGCTTCCGCGCCAAGGGCGTGGAGGTGCTGCTGCTGTCCGACGGCATCGATGCCTTCTGGCCGGAGCGCCTCGCGGAGTTCGAGGGCAAGCCGATCCGCAGCATCACCCAGGGCGTGGTGGACCTCTCGAAGATCGCGGGCGGCGCGGAGGCGGGCGAGGCCGCCGATGTCGCCGAGCTGCTCGCCCGGCTGAAGGAGGCGCTGAAGGACGAGGTCGGCGAGGTCCGCGCGACGGACCGGCTGGTGGAAAGCGCCGTGGTCCTGGCCGCCCCGCCATACGGCCCCGACCTGCAGATGCAGCGCATGCTGCGCCGCGCCGGGCGGGGCAGCGGCGCCGGCCTGCCGGTGCTGGAGATCAACCCGCGCCATCCGCTGATCCGCAGGCTGGCCGAGGGCGCGGCGACGGACACGGCGCTGGCGGAGAAGGCTGGCCTGCTGCTCGACCTCGCCCGGGTGCAGGATGGCGACACGCCCCGCGATCCGGCCGGCTTCGCCCGGCGCGTCGCCGCCGCGCTCGCCTTCTGAACGCGGCCCGGCCCGTCTCCCGGCGGGCCGGCCCTCACCGCGGCAGTTGCGCGGCGTGCCGGTGCAGCTTGGTCAGGATCGCATCCAGCGCGGCCAGTTCCGCCGGGTCGAGCGCCTCGGCCAGCTCGGCCTGCAACGCGCAGGCGCGCGGCACGATGCGGCGGTACAGCGACAACCCGCGCGGCGACAGGCGCAGGCTCTGCGCGCGCTGGTCGCCCGGCAGCGGCTCGCGCAGCAGCAGGCCCTTGTCGTCCAGGCGGATCACGGCGCGGCTGACCTTCACACGGTCCATCTCCGTCCGTCCGATCACGGCCTGGGTGGACAGGCGTTCGCTCTCCCCCAGCACCGCCATGACGCGCCATTCGGCGACGCCGAGGCCGAACTCCTCCGCATAGCGCGCCGCGAAGGCCTGGCTGACGCTCTCCGCCACCACCGAGAGGCGATAGGGCAGGAACTCGGCCAGCCGCAGCGGGCCACATTGCTGGCACAGCGCCGTCGCGGCACAGGAGTTCGGGTCCGGCATCGGGAATCCCCTATATCATGTCATATGATATCATATAGAAACCCCGGCAATACCGCACCCGCCCTCCGCCGTGACGGAGCGGCCAACGATCCCGGCACCAGGAAAGGGCCGGGCCAGAAAAACGGGCCAGAAAAGAGGATGTCCATGAACGACCACCGCATCACGCGCCGGACCGCCCTGAGGGCAGGGCTGGGAGGCGGCCTCGCCCTGCTACCGCTGGGTATGCTGCCGCTGGGACGCGCCTTCGCCGCCTATCCCGACCGGCCGATCAAGTGGATCGTGCCCTATGCCGCCGGCGGCGGGTCCGACGTGATCGCGCGGCTGGTCTCCACCGGCCTGTCGCAACGGCTCGGGCAGTCCTTCGTGATCGACAACCGTCCGGGCGGCGCCACCAATATCGGCGCCGAGGCCGCGGCGAAATCGGCGCCGGACGGCTATACCGTGCTGACCGCCGACAACGGCACGCTGGTCTTCAACCCGGCCCTGTTCAGGAAGCTGCCCTATGACGTGGACCGCGACTTCCGCCCCGTCGGGCTGCTCGCCCGCTTCCAGATGCTGCTCGCCGTCACGAAGGAAGCCCCGGCCCGCAGCGCCCGCGACTTCATCGGGCGAGCCAGGGCCATACCGCGCGGCATCAACTATGGTTCCGCCGGGATCGGCTCGCCGCACCACCTGACCATGGCCCGCCTGGCGCGCGAGACCGGGATCGAGCTGACCCATGTCCCCTATCGCGGCATCGCGCCGGCGCTGAACGACCTGCTGTCCGGCAATGTGGAGGCGATGGTGGTGGACTACGCCGCCGGCGGCGAATACCTGCGCTCCGGCCAGATCAGGCCGCTGGCGGTCTTCTCGGACACCCGCATCCAGGGCCTGCCGGACGTGCCGACGGCACAGGAGGCACTGGATCTGCGCGGCTTCGAATCCTATGCATGGCAGGGCCTCGTCCTGCCGAAGCGCACGCCCGACGCGGAAGCCATCCGCCTCTCCACGGCGCTCGCCGCGACGCTGCAGGACCCGGCGACCGCCACGCGCATGCGGGACATCGGCGTCGAGCCGCTTCCGGGCGGGCCGGATGCCTTCCAGTCGCTGCTCGCCAGCGAACGGAAGATCTGGGTGCCGCTGATCCGTGAACTCGGCGTCTCGCTCGATTGATCCGGACGAACGGTGCTGGGGCGTTGCTCCTGGTGGCCGGCCCCGGGCGGAGGCGGAGCCTTGCTCCCGGGAGCGACGAATGCTCCAAAGCCAAGGCTCCAGCCTGTCCCGCCGTCGTGGCGCAGGTCAGACCGTCTTCTCCATGTTCCAGAAGAACTGCACCGGCGAGAGCACCATGCCCTTGAGGTTGTCGCGATAGGCCATGGGCTGCTGCACCAGGCCGCCCGGGGCATAGGGCACCACCTCGAAGGCGCGGCGCTCGATCTGTGCCGCGATCTCCTTCTGCTTCGCGGCATTGGCGGTGGCGATCCACTGGTCGCGCAGCCCTTCCAGCGCCTCATCCTTCGGCCAGCCGAACCAGGCGGCCTCGCCATTGGCGCGGATCAAGGGATGCAACGCCGGATTCAGCACATCGGCACCGGACCAGAGCGTGTGGAAGACCGACCAACCGCCCTGCTCCACCGGGCCGCGATTGGAACGGCGGCCGATGAAAGTGGCCCAGTCGGTGGAGACCAGGTCCACCGTCATGCCAAGATTCTTCAGCAGTTCCTGCGTCACCAGCGACTGGTTGTAGGCGATGGGCTGATCCGCCGGGGCGAGCAGGACGACCTTCTCGCCCTTGTAGCCCGCCTCCTTCAGCATGGCCCGGCCCTTCTCCAGATCGCCCCGGATCGCCTCGGCCCCGCCGGCGCCGGTGGACATGGGGGAACCCGGGGTGAAGAAGGTCTTCGCCTCCTTGTAATATTCCGCGCTGCCGACCACCGCCTGCATGTAGTCGTCCTGCTTCATCGCCATCATCACGGCGCGCCGGACCCCCGGATTGTCGAAAGGCGGCTGCTGGTGGTTGAAGCGCATCAGCAGGATCAGGCCGAGCGGCACGTTCTGGATGCGGATGTTCCGGTTCTGCTTCAGCACCGGCAGCAGGTCGATCGGCGGCTGCTCGTACCAGTCCACCTCGCCCTGCATCATCGCGCCCACGGCGGCGGCGGGCTCGGTCAGCGCCAGCCATTCGATGCGGTCGATCTTCGCCACCTTGCCACCCGCGGCCCAGGAGGGCGCTTCCTCGCGCGGGCGATAGGCCGCGTTGCGGGTGTAGATGGCGTTCTGCCCCGGGATCCACTCCTTCGCCTCGAAGCGCCAGGGGCCGGAGCCGGTGGCGTCGGCGATGGGCTTGCTGGCATCCGTCAGGGCGACACGCTCGGGCATGATGAAGGGCACGTTGGAGGACAGCTTGCCCAGCGCCGCCGGCAGCATCGGGAAAGGCTTCTTCAGCCGCACGGAGAAGGTGCGCGCGTCGTCCGCACCGTAGCCCTCGACGAAAGCGGCGAAGGTCTGGCCGAAGGCGTCGCGCTTCGACCAGCGCTGGATCGAGGCGATGCAATCCTGCGCCCGCACCGGCTGCCCGTCATGGAAGGCGAGGCCGTCGCGCAGGTGGAAGGTCCATGCCAGGCCGTCCGGCGCGGTCTGCCACTCGCTCACCATCTGCGGCCGGATCGCGAACGTCTCGTCAGTGGCGAAGAGCGTGTCGTAGATCAGGTAGCCATGGTTGCGGATGACATAGCTGGTCGCGACGACCGGATCGAGCGAGGGCAGCGGGGTCGAAGGGATGAAGCGCAGCGTGGCGCTCTTCCCGCCCTGCGCCCGCGCGAAATGCGGCCGGGCAAGGCTGGCGGCGCCGGCGAGGCCGGCGGCACCGGAAAGAAGCGTACGGCGGTGCAGTGTCATGGCGGACGGCTCCTTCGCGGCCGGTCCGTCCCGGCACGCGCCTGATCTGGGCTGTGTCGGGGGCTGTGTCGGGGGCTGTGCCGGGACGGGGCGGCGGATCAGGCTGCCTGGGGCAAGGCGAGGTCCGCCGGCAGCTTCGGCCGCTTCGCCAGCGCCGCCCGCATCAGCGCCTCGACCTCGGCGCGCTCGCCCTCCGGCAGTTCCAGGCGCGGCGGCCGCGTCAGATGGGTGCCACGGCCCATGATATGCTCGCAGAGCTTGATGCACTGCACGAGGTCGGGGCGCGCATCGAGGTGCAGCAGCGGCATGAACCAGTCGTAGAGCGCCCGCGCCTCGTCATAGCGGCCCGCCTTCGCCAGTCGGAACAGCGCCTCACCCTCGGCCGGGAAGGCGTTGGACATGCCGGAGACCCAGCCCTCGGCACCAAGCATCACGCTTTCCAGCACGGTGTCGTCGAGCCCCGCGAACATGCGGAAGCGGTCGCCCACCATGTTGCGCAGGTCGGTGAAGCGGCGCGCGTCGCCCGAGGATTCCTTGAAGCAGACGATGGTCTCGCAATCCGCCAGCGAGGCCAGGATCGCGGGCGTCACGTCGTTCTTGTAGATGGGCGGGTTGTTGTAGACCATCACCGGCAGGTCGGTGGCCTTGGCCACGCCGCGGAAATGCGCAGCCGTCTCGTGCGGCTTGGAGGAATAGACCAGCGCCGGCATCACCATGATGCCGTCCAGCCCAATCCGCGCGGCCTCCTTCGCCATCTCCGCCGCGAAGGGTGTGGTGAACTCGGCGATGCCGGCGACCACCGGCACGCGGCCGACGGCGGCATCCTTGGCCGCCTCCATCACCGCCACCTTCTCCTCCTTCGAGAGGGAGCAGTTCTCGCCCACCGTGCCGCAGACGATCAGGCCGGAAACGCCGTCGCGGATCAGCGCCTGCATCACGCGATGCGTCGCCTGGACGTCCAGGCTGTAGTCATCGCGGAACTGGGTGGTCACGGCGGGGAAGACGCCCTGCCAGTCGATCTTGGCGGTCATGGCTTGGTTCCGGCGGTCGCGGGATTGCGGGTGGCGTCTTCGTAGATTTTATACAATATCCGAGTCAATAGGTTTCTGTACCGGATGACAGGCCCCCGCCCCGGTGCCACATCCGGCACTCCACCCGCCGGGTGTCAGGCCAGGGCGGTGGGAGAGGAGAGTGGATGAACGCGCCGCTGAAGCACCGCACCGTCTCGGCCGCCGTGCTGGAGGAGATCCGCCGCCGCGTGCTCGATGGGCGCTACCCGGCCGGCGCGCAGCTTCGCCAGGACAGCTTGGCCGAGGAATTCGGCGTCAGCCGCATCCCCGTGCGCGAGGCACTGTTCCAGTTGGAGGCCGAGGGCTTCGTGCGGATCTCGCCGCACAAGGGCGCCACCGTCGCCGCCCTCTCGGCGGAGGAGGTGGGCGAAGCCTTCGAACTGCGCGCCCTGCTGGAACCGCGCCTGCTGGAACATTCCGCGCCGCGCCTGACGGAGGCGGATTTCGCCGCGCTGGACCGCATCCTGGCCGAGTATTCCCATGCCCTGGCACAGGGCGAGACCGGCCGCTGGGGGGAGCTGAACACCCAGCTCCACCGCCTGCTCTACAGCCGCGCCGGCAAGCCGCGCACCGAGGCGCTGGTCGCCAACCTGCTGCAGGAATGCGACCGCTACACGCGGTTGCAGCTTTCCGCCGACCCGTCGGAGCTGGCGCGTGCCGACCGCGAGCACCGCGAGATGGTGCGCCTCTGCCGCGAGGGCGCGGTGGCGGAGGCCGTCACCCTGCTCCGCGCGCATGTGGCGCATGTGGCCGAAGCTCTGGAAGACTTCCTGCGCGAACGCCCCCTGCCCGCCGCCCCGGCCTAAGCGCCTGACCCTTCCAGGATCGGCGCATCTGATCCCACCGGGCCGGACCGTCGCTCAGACCGCCACGCCCAGCCCCAGCAGAGCCGCCAGCACAAGGCCACCCCAGAGCGGCAGCAGGGCCGGGCGGCCGGAAGCATTGGGCAGTTCCCCGGCCAGCCGTTCCGCCTGTCGCGCCAGGGCGGGCAGGGCCAGAGCCAGGGCCAGGCCGAAGGGGAGCAGCAGCAGGGGATGCTGCCGCGCCAGCGCCATGGCCACGGCGAGGATGGCGGCGAAGCCCGGAAAGGGCGGCAGCCCGGCCAGCCCCGCCAGGGCGAGGAGCAGCCCCCAGCGCCCGGCGCGAAGACCCGCCGCGTCACCCGGTGCCGTGCTTCGTGGCGCCCCACCTTCCAGAGTCAGACTCGCCGCGCAGCGTGACAGCGCCTGCCCTGCCAGCGCCAGGAGGCCCGCCAGCGGCAGGTCCAGCCCGAAGCAGAGCGCGGCCAGCCCGGTCTGGCCGAGGCCGGTCCAGCCGAGCAGCCGCCCCGGCTCCTGCCGCCGCCACAGGGCCAGGGCCGCCGCCAGCAGCGACAGCAGCCCCGCCGCCACCAGCAGGCCGCCCAGCGGCAGGCCCCCGGGGGCGGCCCCCGTCACCCGCCCGGCGCGCCACAGCATGGGCAGCACCATGCCCGGCAGCAGGCCCAGGCACAGTGCGGAAAAGACGGCCGGCCCGCGCGCCGAGGCGGCCATGCCCCAGCCCTGCCAGGGCACCAGTCCCGACAATGGCCCATAGCCGGCCAGCAGCAGCACGGCCCCCAGCCGCAGCAGCCCCGCCTCCCCCATGGGGGCGGACAGGATCAGCCCCGGCCAGGACCCCGTCCCCACCCCGCCCGAGGCACTGCCCAGGAGAAGCAGCACCACCCCCAGCAGCGCGGTGGCGAGCCCGGCGCCGCAGGGCAGCAGCATCCGCCAGGACAGGGACCAGGATGGAACCCGCCCCTCCCCCACCCCCGACAGGATCGCCGCCGCGGCCAGGAGGGCGGGCACGAAGCCGATCCAGCCCAGCACGGGGCCATCCGCCAGGACCGCCAGCTGGTATCCGCCCAGGAAGAGCTGCACGGCCAGCGGCAGGCCCGGCGAGAGAGGGCCACGGCCGGCCAGCGCGCCGGACACCAGCAGGCCGACAGCCCCGCCCAGGGCCGGCAGGAGGCGGTTCACCGCATCCAGCCGCATCACGCCGTCGCCACCTTCCGGCCGCGCCAACAGGGCAAGGCCGAGCAGGAAACCCAGCGCCGAGGCCAGCAGCCCGGCCTTCGCCGCCATGCCGGGGCGGGACAGCGACAGGGCCAGCAGCAGCGCCGCCAGGAAGGGCAAGGCCACGGGGCTCCAGAGCGGCAGGGTGGCAAGCAGTCCGGTCATCACGCCCCCTCCGGCCCACGAGGCCGCCATCCCGCCAGGTCGAAGCGGAGGCGGAACAGGAAGGCCCCCGCCACCATGGCCAGGGCAAGGAGCAGGCTGGCCAGGGTGAGTTCCAGCACTTCCGGCAGCCCCGGCACCGCCAGGGCCGCCAGAACCAGCCCGTTCTCCAGGCTGAGGACCCCGAGCCCCTGGCTCAGCGGGTCGCCGCGCAGCAGCACCGTCGCCAGCCCCAGCAGCAGCAGCGCCAGCGCGACCGCCAGGGTGGCGCGCGCCGCCATGCCACCCGGCCCCATGGCGGCGGGCCAAACCACCACCGTGGCGAAGCCCAGCAGCACGGTACCCAGGATCAGCGAGGCGCCGATGCCGAGACGCAGCTCCGCCTCTCCCGGCAGGCCGAGGCGGCGCGAAAGCCGTCGCAGCCCCAGCGGCACAGCCAGGGCCCGCCCCAGCAGCGCCACCGCGGCCACGGCCAGGAGCTCCGCGCTCCACATCCCCCCACGACGGGACAGGCAGCCGGCGAGCAGGGCCAGCAGCAGGGATTGCAGCGCATAGGCCAGGATCGCCCCACCGCCGCGGCGCAGGCAGAGCAGCGCGAAGCCGCAGAGCAGCATGCCGCCGGCCAGGAGCTGCGGCAGATCGCCGGACACCGGCTCGAACCTCATGGGTCCTCCCTCATGCGACGCGGGCGCCCAGGAAGAGCAGCACCGCCCCGAGCACCGCCAGCAGCAGCGCCGCACCCAGCAGTTCCGGCAGGCGCTGCCGCCGCATCCCGGCCACCAGCACCCCCGCCAGGGCGAAGACGGCGCCGACGGCCAGCAGCTTGGCGATCCAGGCCAGCAGGCCGAGCGGCCAGGCCAGCCAGGGCGCCTCCACCATGTCCGGCGCCAGGCCGAAGGGCAGGAAGACCGCCGCCAGCAGGTCCAGCCAGAACAGCAGCCAGAGATCGCGGGCCAGGGACCACAGGGCCAGATGCCGCCCGGAGGCCTCGGCCGGCAGCATGGCGCCGGTCTCGGCCCCGCATTCCACCTGCGCCACCGCCAGCAGCGCCCCCAGGCAGAGCAGCAGCGAGAGCTGCAGCCCCACCCCGCCATCCCGCACCCCGGAGGCGATGGTGGCGAGGCCGGTGCCGCCCGCCAGCATGGACAGGACCAGCACCACCGCCAGCATCGCCGGCCCGGCCAGCACCGCATCGGCCAGCAGCCGCGAGGCCGCCAGCCCGCCCTGGGCCCGCCCGGCCTCCAGCCCCGCCAGGGCCAGGAAGGCCCGCCCCAGCCCGACCAGCCCGGCGAGCAGGACCAGATCGGCCAGCGGCGCCAGGAGCATCCCGGTGGTGAAGGCGGGCACCAGCCCGGCCGCCGCCAGCGCCGTGGCGAAGCTGGCATAGGGGAGTAGGCGCGACAGGGCGGAGGCATCCTCCGGCAGGTTCGGCTGCTTCACCACCAGGCGCCGCAGGTCGCGCCATTCCTGCCAGGGCGGCGCCCCCGCCGCCCGGCGAGGCGCAGGCGCAGCCAGCGCGCCCCGCCGGCCAGCAGCGGCGCGGCGAGCAGGATGAGGGCCCCATGCAGGAGCTGCGCCAGCAGGGCGAGCAGCAGGCTCATCCAGGCCCCCTCATTCATGTCCCGCGGGCCAGGCGGCGAGCAGCAGCAGCACCAGGGTCAGCAGCAGGCCCAGCGCCAGCTCGCCCCGTGCCGAAAGGCGCCGGGGGCGGCGCAGGAAGGGGGCCGTCGCCAGCCAGGGGCCAAGGCCCGCCAGGGTGGCGGGAATCCGGCGCCAGCGCGCGAGACTGTCCGCGATCCCCGTCTCGCCCGGCGCCGGCGACAGGCCGAGCAGCCGGCGCATCGGCTGCGCGAAGCCGCGCCCGCCGGGCTGCGTGGCCGGATCGCCGAAGGGCAGATGCGGCGGCGGGGCCATGAAGCCGTCATCCCAGACCGGCCCGGTCACCGGCGCCGGGCCGAGGGCGCGCAGCGCCAGCGCCGCGATCCCACCCGGCAACAGCAGCAGCGCCGCCACCGCCAGGGGCTGATAGGAGGCCGCGCCATCCCCCGCCTGCACCGACAGCCACCCGGCCCGCCCATCCAGATCCGCCCGCACCAGCAGGCGCAGGGCCAGGCCCATCAGCTCCAGCAGCGGTCCCGGCAGCAGGCCGCCCAGCAGCAGCAGCCCCGCCAGCACCGCCAGGGTGCCGCGCATCGCCCCCGTCGCGTCGCCACCGCCCAGGGTCCGCGGATGCCGTGGCCGGCCCAGGAAGGCGAGGCCCAGGAAGCGCAGCGCCGCCAGCGCCAGCAGGGCCAGCACTGCCCCCGCCGCCGCCAGCACCGCCAGGGTCGCGAGTTGCGTCCCGATCTCCCCGACCCTCCAGGCGGCCAGCAGGGCCTGGAGCAGTACCCAGGCCGGGGCGAAGCCCGCGAAGGGCGGCAGGGCGGCGAGCGCCAGCACCGCCAGCGCCGCGCAGCCGGTGGCCCAGGGCATCACCCGCACCAGCCCGCCGAGCCGTTCCAGCGAGCGGAAGCCGGTCATCCGCCGCACCTCCTCCGCCACCAGGACCAGCACCAGCGTGGCCGGCAGGCCGAGCCCGGCCTGCAGCAGCGCCCCGCCCGAGGCCAGCGCCGCCAGCGCGCTCAGATCGGCGGCCCGGAAGACCGCGGCCAGGCCCAGGCCGAGCACGGCCAGCCCCGCCTGCCCGCCCGCCAGCCAGCCCGGCAGGAGGCGGAGGTCGTCCTCCAGGCTGGCCCGCAGGCCGCACCAGAAGGCCATCGCCGCCCCGGCCAGCAGCGGCGGCAGGCCCCACCAGCCCGGCTGGGCCGGCCCGGTCAGGTCCAGCAGCAGCCGGGCCAGGAGATAGAGCCCGGTGGCCACCATCAGCGCCGGCATGGCCGCACAGGCCCGCCCCGGCCGGGCCGTGGCCAGCAGCGGCATCCAGCCCAGGGCGGAGGCCGCGCCCAGCAGCGGCGCGGCCCCGGCCAGGGCCAGCACGAGCAGCAGCCCGGCCCGCCAGCCCTCGGGCGGCGTCTGGCGCAGGACGTCGAAGGACCAGCCGTCCGGTGCTGGCGATGTCGCGGGCAGCAGCAGCGCGAAGGCGAGCAGCAGCGCCACCCAGCCGGCCAGGGCCAGGGCCAGGACCCGCCGGGCCGCGCCCCGCCCCCCGGGATGGGCCAGATCCGCGCTGGAGAAGACCAGGACCGGCAAAGCCAGCCCCAGGGCCAGAAGCAGCCCCGCCGAATCCGCCGCCGAAAGCGCGAGGGCCAGGGCCGCCGGGCCGACCGGGGAAAGGGCACGCCGCAGCGCATCCGGCTCCTCCGGGTCCGGGCCGGAGGCGGCGGCCAGCAACCCCAGCAGCATCAGAAACCACCCCGACAGCCCGTCGGGCCGCAGCAGGACCACGCCGCCCGGCAGCACCGGCAGCGCCAGGGCCGGAGAAGGCTCTCCCCGGAGAGCCATCGCCCCGGCCGCCATGAGCAGGAGCCCGGCCAGCAGGCCCAGGAACGGCGCCATCCGGGCCAGCAGGGTGACGGGCGAGGCCGGGGGAGCCAGAGTGCGGGAGGCACGGCCGGGCGGAAACGGCGGCAACGGACCCGGCGCGGAGCCGGCCGCCGTGGCACGCGGCAGCGCCCCGGCCAGGACGGCGAGCCCGGACAGGGCCAGGAAGGCGAGTAGCAGGATGGTCACGGCGCCGGACGATAGCAGCCGGACTCCTCGCGACCAGGGGCCGGCGCCGGGAGAATCCCGTGGTGGCGAGGACCGCGGCCGGGTGTCAGGCCGTGGCGAACATCACGTTCAGGCGAAAGCGCTCCGCGACACCGGGCGGCATGGCGACCCGGCCATGGTAGCGGGCGCGGCGCAGATCCTGGGGCGACAGCACGGAGAAGCCATCCCGCCAGCCATGGCGGTCCACCGCATCCGGCCAGTCCTCGCCCCGCCACATCAGGGGGCGCAGGCCGTCGCCATCCTCCACCCAGTGCCAGCCGCTTTCCTCAGGGTCGTCGGGGATACCGTTCCAGGTCTCGCTCATCGACCAACTCCTCAACCGGACAAACCATATCGTTTGCGAGATAATGCCGCCTTTCTAGACGAAGCCACGGCCATGTGTGCGATTTTTTCCGGCTCCGCCATCCGGCACCCGGCCTGTTCCGTGTTCCGGGTCACAGCATCTCCAGCGCCTGCTTGCGTTGCGGCGGCGGGAAGACCCGGTCCAGCGCCCGCAGATCCGCCTCGTCCAGCGTGATCTCGGCGGCCCCCGCATTGTGCCGCAGATGCGCCGGGTCGGCGGATTTCGGGATGGCCACCACGCCGGGCTGGCGCAGCACCCAGGCGAGCGCGATCTGCGCCGGCAGCCGCCCGTGGCGCTCGGCCACCTGTTGCAGCACCGGATGGCGCAGCAGCCGCCCACCCTGGCCCAATGGGGAATAGGCCATCACCGGCATGCGCCGCTCGCCGCAGAAGGGGAGCAGGTCGAATTCCACGCCCCGGGCGTCCAGGTTGTAGAGGACCTGGTCCGTGGCGCAGTCCGCCAGCGCGCCGCCCAGTTCCCGCAGATCGGCCACGTCGAGGTTGCTGACGCCCCAGCGGCGGATCTTCCCGGCTTCGCGCAGCCGCTCGAAGGCCTCCACCGTCTCGGCCAGGGGCACGCTGCCGCGCCAGTGCAGCAGATAGAGGTCGATGCTTTCCACCCCCAGGCGCCGCAGGCTCGCCTCGCAGGCCGCCGCCATGCGGGTGCGGGAGGCGTTGTGGGGATAGACCTTGCTGACCAGGAAGACCTCGTCGCGGCGCCCGCGATGGCCTCCCCCACGACCTGCTCCGCGCCGCCTTCCGCATACATTTCCGCCGTGTCGATCAGCGTCATGCCGAGATCGAGGCCGAGGCGCAGCGCCCGGGCCTCGGCCCCGCGATCCGCCCCACGTTCCCCCAGATGCCAGGTGCCCTGGCCGAGCACCGGGATCTCCGTCTCGTCCGCGAGCCGCAGCTGCCGCATGCGCTTCTCCTTACTTTCGGTCCTGTGCCGCCCCTGTCGCGCTCCCTGCCCCGTCGGAATAGGGAGGCCGGAGATGGCCGCCCCGGCCGGGCATGCTTTCGGATGCGCCCTCCATCCCCTGTCGGGCCGGATGCACCGGCCGGTGGCAGACCAGGAGGCAGGCCGGCAAGGCACTAGAGCGGATCGGTCCCCGGTGAAAACTCGCAACCCCGTGAGGCAGACCAGCGGCCCATGATGTCCTCTCCGGCCCCCCCCACACGTCTCCTGGTAGCTTCCGGTCAATTCGCTGGCGACTCGCGCCCGCCAGAGATGCGTCACCAGATGCGCCACTCCCATGTTGGGGCGGGAACTTCTAGAGGCTGTTGTGGACCTGGGCGATTGAGGTGAGGTGCTTGAGCATGAGGCAAGCGAAGGCGACGAGGTGGAGGCCTGCGAGTGTTTCGGGGAGGCGTTCATAGTCGCGGACGAGGCGTCGGAAGCGGGTAGCCCAGGCGAAGGAGCGCTCAATGACCCAGCGCCTGGGCAGGAGGACGAAGCCGCGCTTGGCCTCGTGGTGGCGGACGACCTCAAGCTGGATGCCGTGCCTGGCGGCAGCCTCGGAGGGCTTCGGACCGGTATAGCCCTGGTCCACGAAGGCGATCTCGACGCTCTCGCCGGTGGCATTCTGGACGGCGTCGGCCAGGCGCCCGACCTCGGCACGGTCGTCGGCGGTGGCGGGCGTGACGTGCAGCGCCAGCAGGTGGCCGAGCGTGTCGACGGCCGCATGCACCTTCGAGCCCCGCTTGCGCTTGGCCCCGTCGTAGCCCGCCCTGGCTCCACTCTCGGGGGTGGAACGGAGCGTCCGGCTGTCCAGCACCGCCGCCGTCGGCTCGGCCGCGCGGCCTGCCTCCAGCCGCAGCACGACCCGCAGGTCGTGCACGATCGCCTCGAACACCCCGGCCGCCAGCCAGCGCCGGGCCTGGGCGTAGACGATGTCCCATGGTGGCAGGTCATTGGGCATCCAGCGCCAGGGCGCGCCCGTCCTGACCACATAGCGCAGCCCGTTGAACACCTCGCGCAAGGCGTGGCGCCGCTGCCCCGCCGCCTCGGGCAGCAGCACAAGATAGGGCGCAACCAGCGCCCATTCCTCATCAGATACGTCGGACGGATAGGACTTGCGGGTCATCCCGCAAATCTGGCCCTCCCATCAGTCCACAACAGCCTCTAGATAATGCCGGGATGCGCCCGCCCGCCCCGCTTTTCCCCCGCCTCGCATCCGGCGCCGGATTCGCCACCCGGCCCTTGCCCACCGCGCTCCTGCTTCTCTCCTTCCTGTCGGCTCCCTTTGCCGCGGGCAAGGCCGGGGCGCAGGGCCAGCTCCAGAACCAGCCCCAGAACAGGCCGGAGGCAGGCGCGGAGGAGATCGGCTCCTGGATCCTCACCTGCGCCGCCGACCGGATGACGGACCAGACGAGCTGCCGCCTGCTGAACCGGCGCCCGGCGGTGCCGGCCTCCGCGGGGCAGGCCGCCCTGACGCTGGAGGTGGTGCGGCGTGGCGGCAGGCTGGTGCCGGCCGTCACCGCGCGGGACCTGACGATCGAGGGGATCGGGCGTGGCCTGCTGGCCTTCACCGGCACGGCGCAATTGCGCTTCCCGCCGAACCGCTTCTTCGAGATGCCCTGCGGTCTGGAGGGCCGCTCCGTGGTCTGCGCGCCGCGGGCGGAGGATGTGGAGCGCGCGGCCGCCGAACTGCCGGCGGCGGAGCGCGCCCTGGTGCGGATCGCCGGACTGGTGCCGGAGGAATCGGACTCGGTCGAGCCCACGGATCTGCACCTGTCCCGCACGGGCGAGGCCCTGGCCCGCTTCCGTGCCCGTGCGCCGGAAGGACCGGGCACGGCCGAGCCTTCCGGCGGCTTCGACCTGCGGGACATGCTGGGCCGCGTGATGCGCTTCCTGAATCCCTGATCCGCCCGCTCGCCCCCCTGCTTGCCCTGGGCGGGGCCGCTTGCGAGCCTCTTGTGACGCCTCAGCCCTCAGCCCATGGAACCTCGCCGAATGAGCTCTCGTGACAGGGTGGTGCTGGACGCCTTCGACAAGCGGATTCTCGCGGCCTTGCAGGCCGATGCCACCCTGCCCGTGGCCAAGGTGGCGGAGATGGCGGGGCTTTCCCCCACCCCCTGCTGGCGGCGCATCCAGAAGCTCGAACAGGCGGGGGTGATCCGCAAGCGGGTGGCGCTGCTCGACCGCCGCAAGCTGAATGTCGGCGTCACGGTCTTCATCGCCATCCGCACCAGCCAGCACAACGCCGCCTGGCTGGAGCGATTCCGCCGCGCTCTCGCGGACATACCGGAGATCGTGGATTTCTATCGGATGAGCGGCGAGATCGACTACCTGATCCGGGCCGTCGTGCCGGATATCGAGGCTTATGACGGCGTCTACAAGCGGCTGATCTCCGCCGTGGACCTCACCGACGTCACCTCCATGTTCGCCATGGAGGAGCTGAAATCCACCACCGAGGTTCCACTGGACTACGCCGCCGAGGAGTGAGCCGCCGGCGCGCGGTCCGGGACGGGACGCGAGAACGCAGCGCCGAAAGAAAAGAGAGGTGTTCACCGCCATGGCGTGGGGAAGAAAAACCCCATCCATATGCCGCAACCGGGATCATTTTCGCTGACATTCCGACCGATTCGATATTTACATCCAAATTCCGGCCTTTTGTGGGTACAATTTTCCAGGACACTCCCTATTCGGGCGGAACTTGGCAAAAATCCACCCTTCCGCTGCGCCTAGGATCACTCGTCCGGGTTGTCCCGCGCCGTCGGCTCGCGTCCGACGGCATGGGACGTCCGATGCCGAGCAGGATCACCGCCACATGTTCATCGCCCAGACCCGCACCGCCCTGGACCGTCTCCTGGCCGAGATCGCCCTGGCCGCGCGGGCGCCACTGGAAGCGCGCCCCGCCGCGGTGGCGGAGGTGCTGGGCGAGGCGATGGCCGACCCGCAGCTCCTGCTCGGCCGGCACCTTCCGGGCCGGGCCGAGGGCTATACCCGGCATCTGCTGCAGGCCGATCCCGCCGGGGAATACGCCGTGGTGGCGCTGGTCTGGCGCCCCGGGCAGATGAGCCCGGTGCATGCCCACCGCACCTGGTGCGCGCTCGGCATCCATGGCGGCATCCTGACCGAGAGCTTCTACACGCTGGAGGAGGATGGCGACCCTGTCCCGGCGGCGACCTTCCTGCGCCGCCCCGGTGAGACCAGCCATGGCCCGGCCGACCCGAAGCTGGTGCACCGCCTGGCCAATCTCGGCTGCCGGGACGCTCCCTGTCCATCCATGTCTATGGCGTGTCCTTCGACCGCTTCGGCGATGGGGTGAACCTCGTCTACGCGCATTGATGCGGCGCAGCGTGAAAACGTCCTTTTTTCTGGACAGATCGACGCTTTGAGGACAGTTTGCGCCCAAGGCCCGGCTCCAGCCGAGCGGCTGCCGGGAATTTGACGCGCATCCGACGCAGGACTGCCCGCCAAGCTTTCGGTTGACCCCTCCTGGGACGGCTGCGAAACACACTCGCCCGCCGGTGACCCGGGGTGGCGCCGTGCAACCAATCGCGACAAGAGGACGAATCCACGCCATGCGCGACAAGGGCGAATACCTTTTTACCTCCGAATCCGTTTCGGAAGGCCACCCCGACAAGGTTGCCGACCGCATCAGCGACACCGTCCTGGACGCCTATCTCACGGCGGACCCCTACGCGCGCGTCGCGTGCGAGACGCTGGTCACCACCAACCGCATCATCCTGGCCGGCGAGACCCGTGGCCCCGGTTCGGTGACGCCGGAATACCTGATGCACCTCGCCCGCCTCGCGGTGCAGGACATTGGCTATGACCAGGAAGGCTTCTCCTGGCGCAACGCGCATGTCGAGTGCCACCTGCATGCCCAGTCCGCGCATATCGCGCAGGGCGTGGACGCCTCCGGCAACAAGGACGAGGGCGCCGGCGACCAGGGCATCATGTTCGGCTATGCCTGCACCGAGACGCCCGACCTGATGCCGGCCCCGCTGTACTACGCGCACCTCATCCTGCGCCGGATCAGCGAGCTGCGCCGCAACAACGACAAGTCGGTCGCCGGCCTGCTGCCGGACGCCAAGTCCCAGGTCACGCTGCGCTATGTCGATGGCAAGCCGGTCGGCGTCACTTCCGTGGTGGTCTCCACCCAGCATGAGGATGGGCTGACGCAGGAGCAGGTCCGCGAGCTGGTCGCGCCGATCGTCGCCTCCTCCCTCCCCGCCGGCTGGACGGTGCCCGAGGACGAGCTCTACGTGAACCCGACGGGCACCTTCGTGATCGGCGGCCCGGATGGCGACTGCGGCCTGACCGGCCGCAAGATCATCGTGGACACCTATGGCGGCGCGGCTCCGCATGGCGGCGGTGCCTTCTCGGGCAAGGACCCGACCAAGGTGGACCGCTCGGCGGCCTATGCCTGCCGCTACCTGGCCAAGAACGTCGTCGCCGCCGGCCTGGCCGACAAGTGCACGATCCAGGTCTCCTACGCCATCGGCGTGAGCAAGCCGCTCTCGGTCTATTTCGACCTGCACGGCACCGGCCGCGACATCGACGAGACGAAGCTGGCCAAGGTCGTGAACGAGATGGTGAACCTGACGCCGCGCGGCATCCGGGAGCACCTGCAGCTCAACCGGGCGATCTATGTGCCGACCTCGGCCTATGGCCATTTCGGCCGCACCCCGGACGAGGACAAGGGCACCTTCACCTGGGAGCGGACGGATATCGCCAGCGACCTCAAGCGCGCCTTCGGCCGCTGAGATGACGGCCCCGGTCCTGGAGGACGGGGTCGCGGACCCCGCCTCCGGGGCCGCGGACCCGCATGACCCGCCCGTCGAGGGTGTTCCCAACCGGCTCTATGGCCGGCGCCGGGGGCATCCGCTGCGGGCGAGGCAGGAGCGGCTGCTGCAGCTCGCGGCGCCGCGCCTTTCCGCCGATCCCGGCCGCCTTGCCGATCCGGGCGCGCTTTTCGCGGCCCGGCCGGAGGAGATCTGGGCCGAGGTCGGCTTCGGTGGCGGCGAGCATGCAGAGGCTCTGGCCCGTGCCAATCCGCGAACCGGGCTGATCGCTTCCGAGGTTTTCGAGAACGGCATCTGCGCCCTCCTGTCCCGGCTGGTGCCGGAGGGAGAGGAAGCGGCGGCCCCTGGCCTGCCCAATCTCCGCCTCTGGACGCGCGATGCGCGCCACCTCCTGGCCAACCTGCCGGAAGGGGCGCTCTCCCGCCTCTACCTGATGTTCCCCGATCCCTGGCCGAAGTCCCGCCACGCCAAGCGGCGCTTCGTCCATCCCGCCATGCTGCCCCTCGTGGCCCGCGTGCTGCGCCCCGGTGGCGAATGGCGCATGGCCAGCGACCACCCGGTCTATCAGGCCTGGGTCGAGGAGGTCTTCGCGCCGCAGGATCTGTTCGAGCCCGTGCTCGATGTCTGGGAACGCCCCGCCGACTGGCCCGGCACCCGCTACGAGGCCAAGGCCCATCGCGAAGGCCGCCACCCGCGCTACTGGATCTGGCGCCGGCGCTGAGCGTCGTTCCGGCGTTGTTCTGTCCCTCCGGGGGACAAGGCTCCGCCGTCGACGCAGTGCGTCGACCCCCCGGACCCCCTTATCAGCCAGGAAACTGGTCAAACGTATACGTTTGACCCTGGACCTTCCGTTCGTTGGCGCCTGCTGACACCGGATCGCGCCGGAGAGCATCGCTCTCCGGCGACCACGGGTGCCGCCAGCGCGGAGAAGGTGTTTTTCTTCTTTACGGGAGCCCTGCTGATCCGCCTGCTCTCAGGGATGGGGCGCCAGGCTGACGGCCACCACCAGCGCCAACGAAAGCCCGGGGTCCGGCGGGAGAGGCAGGGCCTCTCCCCCGGCGGGTCGCCACGAAGCGCGACGGCGAGCGAGACTGCCGCCCGGATCAGGTCGCCGCGTGTGCCGCGGAGAGGACGCCGCGGCGGAGCTGGTCTTCCTCGATGCTCTCGAACAGGGCGCGGAAATTGCCTTCGCCGAAGCCGTCATCGCCCTTGCGCTCGATGAACTCGAAGAAGACCGGGCCGATGACGTTGCCGGAGAAGATCTGCAGCAGCAGCCGCGCCTTCTTGTGCTCCACCACGCCTTCGCCATCCACCAGGATGCCGTTCCTCTTCAGCCGGGCGAGGTCCTCGCCATGGCCTGGCAGGCGCGCGTCCACCTTCTCGTAATAGGTGTCGGGCGGCGCGGGCATGAAGCTCAGCCCGGCCTCCCGCAGCCCCTCGATCGTGCCGTAGATGTCGTTGCAGCCACAGGCGATGTGCTGGATGCCCTCGCCCTTGTAGGCGCGCAGGTATTCTTCGATCTGGCTCTCGTCGTCGGCGCTCTCGTTCAGCGGGATGCGGATGCGCCCGTCGGGGCTGGTCAGCGCGCGGGAGAAGAGGCCCGTGTACTCGCCCTTGATGTCGAAGTAGCGGATCTGCCGGAAGTTGAAGAGCTTGCTGTAGAACGCGTACCAGTGGTCCATCCGGCCGCGATAGACATTGTGCGTCAGGTGGTCGATGTAGAAGAGCCCGGCCCCCTTCGGGAAGGGCTCGCGCTCGCCCAGCCAGTCGAACTCGGCGTCATAGACCGAGCCGTTCTCGCCATACCGGTCGATGAAGTAGAGCAAGGACCCGCCGATGCCCTTGATCGCCGGGATGCCGATGGTCTTCGCGCCATCGGCGGGGTCGGCCGGCTCCGCACCCAGTTCCAGCGCGCGGCGATAGGCGTGCTGTGCGTCCACCACGCGGAAGGCCATGGACGGCACGCTCGGCCCATGGCTGGCCGCGAAACGCGTGGCGTGGCTGCCGGGCTCCTCGGTCAGCAGGTAGTTGATGTCGCCCTGGCGGTAGAGGGTGCTGCGCTTCGTCCTGTGCTTCGCGACGGCGCTGAAGCCCATCTGGCGGAACAGGGCGTGCAGCTTCTCCGGCTCCGGATGCGCGTATTCGACGAAGCCGAAGCCGTCCGTGCCCATCGGGTTCTGCGCGCTGATCTCGGCACGCGGCGCGTCATGCGGGAAAGGTCCCATTCCTGGATATCCTCCGTTCTGACACGGAGTGTGCCGCCGGGAAGGCGCAAGCTGCTTGCGAAGCCGCGCCGACAGCCCTTTACCGATGCACGATTCATGCGCGAAGATCCGCATTCATGCACGAATCTCCCTCCATGGATGCGCTCGACCTCCGCCTGCTGCGGGCTTTGCAGGAGGATGCGCGGCTGACCAACCAGCAGGTCGGGGAGCGGATCGGCCTGTCCGCCTCGCAATGCTCGCGCCGACGGGCGGCGCTGGAGGCGGCCGGACTGATCCGCGGCTACCATGCCGAGCTGGATGCGGAGCGGCTGGGGCTGCACCTGCTGGTCTTCATCCAGGTCACGCTGGCCAGCCACAGCGGCGACAATGCGCGCCGCTTCCGCGACCTCGTCTCGCGGCTGGAGGAGGTGCAGGAAGCCTATGCCATGACCGGCGATGCCGACTACCTGATCAAGGCGGTGGTGCCGGACCTCAAGGGCCTCTCGGTGCTGGTGAATGACGTGCTGCTGCCGCATGAGAGTGTGGCGCGGGTCCGCTCCTCCATCGTGCTCGACCGGCTCAAGGCTTCCGGCAGCCTGCCCCTCGGCCGGCGCGGCTGAGGGGCGGCCGCTCGCGGGGCTCAGGGCTGCTGCCCGCCGCCGCCAGATCGTCCCAGGGCCAGCCGGTGCGAAGCTTCCCGCGCAGGAAATCCAGGAAGAGGCTGAGCCGGGGTGTGGCGAGGCGCCCATGCGCGTGCACCGCCTGCAAGGGCGGCCCGGGGACGTGCCAGCCGGGCAGGACGATCTGCAACCTCCCCTGCTTCACCTCCGGCCCGACCTCCCAGATGGATTTCACCAGCAGCCCGGCCCCGGCCAGGGCAAGGGCCTGGGCGACCTCGCCATGGTCGGCGCTGGCCACGCCCGTGACCTGCACCGGTACCTCCTCGCCCTCCCGCGACCGGAAGCGCCAGTGGTCCTGGGGCGCGTCGCCGGACAGGATGCAGTCATGCTGCTCCAGATCCCGCGGATGCGCCGGCTGGCCCCGCCGCGCCAGATAGGCGGGGGCGCCGCAGACGACGCGGTGGTTCGGGGCGAGCGGATGCGCCAGGATCTGGGAATCGGGCATGGCACCGAAGCGGATGGCCAGGTCGAAGCCACCGGTCATCAGGTCCACCATCGTATCCGTGGCGGCGAGGTGGATGCGCATTGCCGGGTGCAGGCACAGGAACTCCGCGATCAGGGGAGCCAGGATGCGCGTCCCGAAGGCGACGGTGGAGGTGATGCGCAACTGCCCGATCACCTCGCCCCGGCGCAGGGCCAGGGCAGCCTCCATCTCGTCGATCTGGGCCAGGATCCGCCGGCAATGGGCCTGGAAGTCGCGCCCATCCTCGGTGAGGGCGAGATGCCGTGTGGTGCGGCTCACCAGCCGCATGCCGAGGCGCTGCTCCAGCCGCGCCAGGCGCTTGCTGACGACCGGCAGCGACATGCCGAGCTCACGGGCCGCCGCGGTCAGGCTGCCCATCTCGGCGACCCGGGCGAAGACCGTGATATCGACGAGATTCTCGACGATGCGCATGCCGGTCGTTCCTCCCCTTGCGGCGGCCCCGCAAGAGGCGGGCCTGCGTTTTTACCCCGTAACGACGCGAGGGCCGTATTGTCACCCTGTCACCCGCGATCTGTCCCTGCCTGTGTCAGGCAGCCTCCCGCGGCATGGGCCGGGAGGAGGCCGGCGGGCCGGAAATGCTCTAGCTTCCCCTTTCCAGGTCCTCGCCACTCCAGGGCGGGGGCGCAGGGCCGGGGCCCGGGCGGTGTTCCAGGGGGAAAGGACAGGATGCGATGACCGAAGGGCGCCGTTTCGATCGCGTGTGGCTGGGGGGCAGGCTGCTGACCATGGCGCCGGACAGCCGTGGCGCGGCTGCGGGAGAGGCCGCCACCCTGGCGGGCTGCGGCGTGGTGGAGCGGGGCGCCATCGCCAGCCGGGACGGGCGGATCGCCTTCGCGGGGCCGGAGGACGGGCTTCCCTCCGGCTGGGAGGCCGGGGAGGTCCTGCGCCTGGAAGGCCGCTGGGTCACGCCAGGGCTGGTGGATTGCCACACCCATCTCGTCCATGGCGGCGACCGCGCGGCGGAGTTCGAGGCACGGCTCGCCGGCGCCACCTATGCCGAGATCGCCCGCGCCGGGGGCGGCATCCTGTCCACCGTGCGCGCCACGCGGGCGGCGGATGAGGACGCGCTGGTGGCAGGCGCCCTGCCCCGGCTCGACCGCCTGCTCGCCGAGGGCGTGACCACGGTGGAGGTGAAGTCCGGCTATGGGCTGGAGACGGAGACCGAGCTGCGGATGCTGCGCGCCGCGCGGCGGCTGGGCGCGGCGCGCGATGTCGGCGTGGCCACCAGCTTCCTCGGCGCCCATGCGGTGCCGCCGGGGATGGAGGCGGAGGACTACACCACCCTGGTCTGCGGCACGATGCTACCCGCCGTGGCGGCGTCCGGGCTGGCCGATGCGGTGGATGTGTTCCACGAGAGCATTGCCTTCTCCGCCGCGCAGACTGAACGGGTCTTCGCCGCCGCGCGGGCCCATGGCCTGCCGGTGAAGCTGCATGCCGACCAGTTGGAGAATGGTGGCGGGGCGGCGCTGGCGGCACGCTGGGGGGCGCTCTCGGCGGATCACCTGGAATGCGCGGACGAGGCGGGGGCCGACGCCCTGGCACGCGCGGGCACCGTGGCGGTGCTGCTGCCCGGCGCCGCCTATACGCTGCGCGAGACCAGCCGCCCGCCGGTCAAGGCGCTGCGGCGGCATGGCGCCCACATCGCCGTGGCAACGGACTGCAATCCGGGAAGTTCGCCGCTCACCTCGATCCTGCTGGCGATGAACATGGCGGCGGTGCTGTTCCGCCTGACCGTGCCGGAATGCCTGGCCGGGGTGACGCGCGAGGCGGCGCGGGCGCTGGGCCTGCTGGACCGGATCGGCACGCTGGAGGCGGGCAAGCGCTGCGACCTCGCCATCTGGGACATCGAGCGGCCGGCGGAGCTGGTCTACCGCCTGGGCTTCAACCCGCTCCACAGCCGCGTCCGGGGAGGAAAGTGATGCGCCTTCTGGCCGAAGCCGCCTTGCTGGACGGCGAGATCCGTCGCGACGTCGCCATCACGCTCGATACGGAGGGGTGCATCGCGGGCGTGGCCGCGGAGAGCGAGGCGGCGGAAGGCGACGAGCGCCTGTCCGGCCTCGTCGTGCCGGGGATGCCCAACCTGCACTCCCATGCCTTCCAGCGCGCCATGGCGGGGCTGGCCGAGCGCGCCGGGCCGGAGGGCGACAATTTCTGGCGCTGGCGCGAGGTGATGTACCGCTTCCTCGCCGTGCTGACGCCGGAGGATGTCGAGGCCATCGCGGCGCAGCTCTACGCGGAATGCCTGCGCCAGGGCTACACCGCCGTGGCGGAGTTCCACTACCTGCACAATGCGCCGGACGGCACGCCCTATGCCGATCCGGCGGAGATGGCGCGGCGCATCGCTGCGGCGGCCGGGGTGGCGGGGATCGGGCTGACCCTGCTGCCGGTGCTCTACCGCCACAGCCAGTTCGGCGGGGCGGAGCCGGCGCCGGGGCAGCGGCGCTTCGTCCTGCCGGTCGAGACCTGGGCGGCGATCTGCCGGGAGGCCGCCTCCTGGCCCGGTGTGACGGCCGGCGTGGCGCCGCATTCGCTGCGCGCCGTGACGCCGGAGGAACTCTCCGCCAGCCTGGCGCTCGCGGCGGAGCTGGGCCCCGGCACGCCCATCCATATCCATGTCGCGGAACAGGTGAAGGAGGTCGAGGACTGCCTCGCCTGGAGCGGCCAGCGCCCGGTGCAATGGCTGCTCGGCCATGCGCCGGTGGATGCGCGCTGGTGCCTGATCCATGCCACGCATGCCGATCCGGCGGAAACCCTGGCCCTGGCACGGAGCGGCGCCGTGGCCGGTCTCTGCCCCACCACCGAGGCCAATCTCGGCGACGGCTTCTTTCCCCTGCCGGATTTCGCCGCCGCCGGCGGGCGCTTCGGCATCGGCACGGACAGCAACGTCTCCACCAGCCCCATCGAGGAGTTGCGCTGGATGGAATACGTCCAGCGCCTGCGCCATCGCGCCCGCAACGTCACCGAGACGCGGGCCGGCGCCTCGGTGGGCCTCGCCCTGCTGGAACGCGCGGCGCGGGGCGGCGCCCAGGCGCTGGGCCAGCCCATGGGGCGCCTCGCGCCGGGCTGCCGCGCCGATCTCCTGGTGCTGGACACGGAGCACCCGGCCCTGGTCGGACGGGAGGGCGACGCGCTGCTGGATGCCTGGGTTTTTTCCGGCAACACCACGCCGGTCCGCGACGTGATGGCTGGCGGGTGCTGGGTGGTGCGCGACGGGGTGCACCACCGTCAGGCCGAGATCGCCACCCGCTTCGCCCGGGTGATGCGGCGGATTCGGGATCTGGCCTGAGACGGTGCGCCTGTGGCTGGCCCCGGGGGCAAGCCTCCGCCCGGGGCCGGATACCGGCGACGGCGTCATGGCACCAGGGCTTGCGGACCCGGCAGCGGAAGCTCCGTCGTCGTCTTGATCTCCGACATCACGATGCTGGAGATGATCTCGCGCACGCCGGGAAGCTGCGACAGGTGGTGGCGGTAGAGACGCTCATAGGCATCGACATCCGGCACCACGATCCGCAGCAGGTAGTCCGTCCCGCCCAGCAGCGAGAAACAGTCCAGCACCTCTGGCCGGCGCCGCACCGCCTCCTCGAATCCCGGCAGCGTGTCGCGGCCATGGGTGGCGAGCTTCACCTGGGCGAAGATCATCAGCTCCAGACCAAGCAGCTTCCGGTCCAGTAGTGCCACGCGGCGCCGCACCAGCCCCGCTTCCTCCAGCCGCCGCACGCGGCGCCAGCAGGGCGCCTGGGAAAGCCCGACCTGCTCGGCCAGTTCGGTGCTGGAGAGCGAGGCGTCGCGCTGCAATGCGGCAAGAAGCCGCAGGTCGATGGCATCCAGGGCTATGCGCATATTCCAATCGCCGAATTGGCTCCGGAGGGAAGAACCATGCCCGATCTTCCCGCCAGAGGCGGGTCGACGCAACGAAAGATGAGAAATACCGCTGTAAGATAAAAGTCAAAAGAAGCAGGAGAGGCGTCCATGCAGCGATCTGTCGCCCGCGTTTCACCTCTTGCCGCCAGGGGAGGATTCCTGGCCGGTGGAGACCGGCGCCATGCTTGACGCGCCGCTTCCCGCAGCCGCCCCGGCCCAGGGAAAGCCCACGGGGCTCCGCTACCTTTCCGGCATCCAGGCGCTGGTGCAGCTTCCGATGCTGCAGCGCGAGCGCGATGCCGCGGCCGGGCTCGACACGGCGGGCTTCATCTCGGGCTATCGTGGCTCGCCCCTGGGCGGGCTGGATCAGGCCCTGTGGAAAACCCGCAAGGCGCTGGAGGAGCACCGCATCCACTTCCAGCCCGGGCTCAACGAGGATCTCGCCGCCACCGCCGTCTGGGGCACGCAGCAGGTCAACCTCTTTCCCGGCGCGAAGCATGCCGGTGTCTTCGGCATGTGGTACGGCAAGGGCCCCGGCGCCGACCGCACCATGGACGTGTTCAAGCATGCCAATGCCGCCGGCACCTCGCCCTTTGGCGGCGTCATCGCCGTGGTGGGCGACGACCACGGCGCCAAATCCTCCTCCCTGCCGCATCAGAGCGACCATATCTTCGCCGCCGCCATGATGCCGGTGCTGAATCCGGCCGGGGTGCAGGAGATCCTGGATTTCGGCCTGCATGGCTGGGCCATGTCGCGCTTCTCCGGCTGCTGGGTGGCGCTGAAGGTCGTGGCGGATACGGTGGAAACCTCCTCCGGCATCTCGCTCGATCCCTTCCGCGTCGCCACGCGGATCCCGGAGGACTTCCCGTTGCCGCCCGACGGGCTCGGCATCCGCTGGCCGGATTCGCCGCTGGCACAGGAGATGCGGCTGCAGCGCCACAAGGCCTATGCCGCCATGGCCTATGCGCGGCTGAACGGGCTGAACCATGTGGCGATCGACAGCCCCCGCGCGCGGCTGGGCATCGTCACCACGGGCAAGTCCTATCTCGACGTGCGGCAGGCGCTGGACCAGCTCGGCATCGATGATGCCCAGGCCGCCGCGATCGGGCTGCGCGTCTTCAAGGTCGGCATGCCCTGGCCGCTGGATGCCGAGGGCGTGCGGCACTTCGCCGAGGGGCTGGAGGAGATCCTCGTCGTCGAGGAGAAGCGGCAGGTCATCGAGTACCAGCTCAAGGAACAGCTCTACAACTGGCGCGAGGATGTGCGCCCGCGCGTCATCGGCAAGTATGACGAGAAGGGCGAGTGGGAGCTGCCTGTGCATGACTGGCAGCTTCCCGCCGCGGGCGAGCTGACGCCGGCGCTGATCGCCCGCGTCATCGCCCGCCGCATCGGCCGCTTCCACGATCTGCCCTTCTCCCTCGGCGAACGCATCCGGGAGCGCCTGGCCTTCCTGGCGGCGAAGGAGGAATCCCTCGCCCGCCCGCGCACCACGGCGCAGCGCGTGCCGCATTACTGCTCCGGCTGCCCGCACAACACCTCCACCGTGGTGCCGGAGGGCAGCCGGGCGCTGGCGGGGATCGGCTGCCACTACATGGCCACCTGGCTGCGCGCCGAAAGCACGCAGACCTTCTCCCATATGGGAGGCGAGGGCGTGGCCTGGATCGGGCAGGCGCCCTTCACCGAGACAAAGCACGTCTTCGCCAATCTCGGCGACGGCACGTATTCGCATTCCGGCCTGCTCGCGATCCGGCAGGCGGTCACGGCGGGCGTGCCGATCACCTACAAGATCCTTTTCAACGACGCGGTGGCGATGACCGGCGGCCAGCCGGTGGAAGGCACGCTCACCGTGCCGCAGATCGTGGCGCAGGTGCGGGCCGAGGGCGTGGAGCGTGTGGTCGTCGTGGTGGACGACCTCGCCCGCTATGACGGCGTGACGCTGCCGAAGGACGTGCCGCTGTTCGAGCGCCATGCGCTGGACCGGGTGCAGCGCGACCTGCGTGAATATCCCGGCGTCTCCGTGCTGGTCTATGACCAGACCTGCGCCGCCGAGAAGCGCCGCCGCCGCAAGCGCAAGCTGATGGCCGACCCGGCGCGCCGCGTGGTGATCAACGAGCGCGTCTGCGAGGGCTGTGGCGACTGCTCGGCCAAGTCCAACTGCATGTCCGTGGTGCCGGTGGAAACGGAGTTCGGCCGCAAGCGGCAGATCGACCAGTCCTCCTGCAACAAGGATTTCTCCTGCCTCGACGGCTTCTGCCCCTCCTTCGTCACGGTGGAGGGCGGGCGGTTGCGCAAGGGCAAGGCGCTGGCCCCGATCGGCGGGCTGGGTGCCTCGGGCGGCCAGACCTCGGTGGAGGGCAAGGGGGATGCGCCCGCCGCCCCGGCGGAAGCCGCCGCCAGCAGCCGCTCCTGGGCGGACCTGCCCGAGCCGCCGAAGCCGGCGCTGCGCGAACCTTATGGCATCCTCGTGACCGGCGTGGGCGGCACCGGCGTCGTCACCATCGGCGCCCTGCTCGGCACGGCGGCGACGCTGGAGGGCAAGGGCATCTCCGCCCTCGACATGGCCGGGCTGGCGCAGAAGGGCGGGCCGGTCTGGTCGCATCTGCGCATCGCCGCGCGGCAGGAGGAGATCCACGCCGCCCGCCTCGCCGCCGGGGAGGCGCATCTCGTGCTGGGCTGCGACATCGTCGTGGCCGCGGCGGAGGAAAGCCTGACGCGGATGCGCGCCGGCCTCACCCGCGCCGTGGTGAACAGCGACTTCTCCGTCACCAGCGACTTCGTGCGTGGCTTCGCGGCGCAGGCGCGCAGCGGCGACGTGGCGCGGCACCGCGACCCGCAATTCCCGCTCGCGGAGATGGAGCGGCAGATCGCCGAAGCCTGCGGCGGCGAGGGCGCGGCGGGCTTCGTCGGTGCCACGCGGCTCGCCACCGCGTTGCTGGGCGATTCCATCGCCACCAATCTCTTCATGGTGGGCTATGCCTACCAGAAGGGGCTGATCCCGCTGGAGGCCGGCTCGATCCTCAAAGCGATCGAGATGAACGGCGCCGCGGTGGCGATGAACCAGAACGCCTTCCAGTGGGGCCGGCAGGCGGTGCTGGACCTGGAGGCGGTGGAGCGCGCCGCCGATCCGCCGGAGCGCCACGTGCCCTCGCTGCACCTCTCCGCCACGCTGGAGGAGCGGGTGGAGCGCCGGGTGAAGGAGCTCACCTCCTACCAGGATGCCGCCTATGCCCGCCGCTACAGGGAGCTCGTGGCGCGGATCAGGGCGGCGGAGGCGGAACGCGTGCCGGGCCATGGCGAGCTGGCCGAGGCGGTGGCGCGCTATCATCACAAGCTCCTCGCCTTCAAGGACGAGTTCGAGGTGGCGCGGCTCTTCACCGAGACCAGCTTCCTCCGCCGTATCGAGGAGCAGTTCGAGGGCGGCTGGCGCCTGAACTTCCACCTGGCGCCGCCGCTCTGGGCGCGGAAGGACCCGGAGACCGGCGAGCCGCGCAAGCGGAGCTACGGTCCCTGGATGTTGCGTGCGCTGCGCGTCCTGGCGCGGATGCGCCGCTTGCGCGGCACGGTGCTCGATCCCTTCCGTCACAGCGCCGACGGGCGCCTGCACCGGGAGATCCTGGCCGGGTACGAGCAGGACATGGAGGAGGTGCTGCGCCGCCTCAACCCGCATAACCACGCCGTGGCGGTGGAACTTGCCGCCCTGCCGGAGCAGATCCGCGGCTATGGCCCGGTGCGGGAACGGCATCTCGCCCATGCCCGCAAGCGCCGGGTGGAACTCCTGTCGCGCCTGCGTGGCGAGGAGACTGCCCGGACCCGCCTCGGCGATCCGGTCAGGGGGCCACAGGTGGTCATGGCAGGCTGAGCCTCCCCTAAACGGGTCCGGCGCCCGGAGGATACCCCCGGGCGCCGGATCGTACTGTCATGGGGGAAGGATCAGAGCCGGTCGGAGGTCAGCCGGCCGATGACGAAGCCCAGCACCCCGACGATGGCCAGGGAGAGCAGCGGGCGTTCCTTGATCGTCTCGCCGGCCTGGCCCGCCTTCTCGCCGATCGTGTCCCGCGCCTGGTGGGCATAGTCGCTGGCCTTGTGGGCGGCGTCGCTCAGCGCGGGCTTCACGCGTTCGCGCATCAGTTCCTCGACCTGGGCGCGGAGGCGGGCGATCTCGCCACTCGCCCCTTCCGCCGCGTCGCTCACCGCGGCCTTGGCCTGCTCATAGCCCTCGCCCGCCTTCTCGGAGAGCCTGGCGGCCCCCTCCTTCGCGCTGTCCGCGGCATCGGAGACGGCGTCCTTGGCGTCGCCATAGGCCTTCTGGGCCTTGCCGGAGAGCTGGTCGGCCTTGCCCTCGGCCTGGGTCTTGGCATCGCCGGTCACCTTGCCGACGGCTTCCTCGGCCTTGCCGCCGAGGTTCCGGGCCGTGCCTTCGATCTTGTTCTCGTCCATGTCCGTGTCTTCTCCGGAGATCTGCTGGGAAACTTGCCTGCAGGGTTCTGGTTGCGGCCCGCCGGGGGCGCGCGGCCCCCGGCCGCCCTCAGACGGCCCGCCGCCCGGCTACTGCGTGGTAGATCAGCAACACGATGATCGCGCCGATCACGGCCACGATCATGCTGTAGATGTTGAAGCCGGTCACACCGGCCCCGCCGAAGGCGCTGAACAGCCAGCCACCGACCACGGCGCCGACGATGCCGAGCACGATGTCCAGCACCACACCCGAGCCGGTCTTGTTGACGATCTTGCTGGCGATGAAGCCGGCGATCAGTCCGAGGATGAGCCAGCCAATAATCGACATGTTCCGCTCCAGATGACTGCGCGGCGGGCCTCTCCCTGGAGGCTGCCATACCGGCAACAAGCGCGCAGGCCGCCCCGGGTTGCCATGCGGGCCATACAAAGCATGCGGGCGATCCGAGGCCGGTCCGGCTGCCGAAGGCTCACCGCCCCGGGAAGCCTCCCCTCGCGGCCGGTCCCGGAATCAGGTTGTGGAAATCCACGCTCCTCTCGCGCGATGCGCGAGGTTGCCTCTTGCGCGGCAGGGCCGGGCCATGCGACCCCCCATGCCATGCGCACCGCCTTCATCGGCGCCTATGGCTACGGCAACCTGGGCGACGAACTCTGCCTCATCGAGGCGATGCAGGAATTCCCGCCGGAGGAGGCCTTCGCCTTCACCCAGAATCCGGCCTGGACGCATCGCTGCGTGCCGGGCCTCGCGGGCACCTTCGCCACGCTGGAGGAGATGCTGGCGCTGGCCCCGCAGCGCGTCGTCTATGGCGGCGGCGGTATCGGCGGACGTGCGGATTTCGAGGAGTACCTGCCCTGGATGGCGGCCGCGATGGACCGCGGCATCCCCGTCCACATCCACAATATCGGCATCGCCCGCATCGCCGGGGCGGGCATGGAATACGGGCCGGGCGAAGGCTGGCCGCATCCGCTGCTGGGCCGGGTGCTGGAGAACCTCGCCTCCTTCACCGTGCGCGACCACCGTTCGGTGGACATGGTGGCGGAATGGGGCGTGCCGGTGGTGCCGGGCGTCACCTGCTATCCGGAGCGTGCCATCGCGGCGGAGGGCGATCTGGCGGAGGCGATCCTGCCGCGCGGGCGGAAGCTGCTCGGCATCTCCATCATCAACACGAACCAGATGGCGCGCTGCCTGGAGGCGGATGGCGGCACGGTGCGCGCCCTGCTCGCCCGCTTCCCGGAGCATGCGGTGGTGCCGATCTGCTCCACCCTGCATGTGGATTCGGACGAGGAGGATGACGGCAGCGGCTTCCACCGCTTCGCCCGGATGTTCCTCCAGGACCGCGAGATCGTGGCGCCACAGCTCACCGAGCGCGGCTTCTGGGGCAGCGAGGTCACGCCACGCCGGCTGAAGGGCATCGTCGCCCGGCTGGACAGGCTGATCTCCCAGCGCAAGCACAACTGCATCCACGGGCTGGGCGCCGGGGTGCCGACCATCGGCCTCTCGCCGATGGAGGATGACAGCGTGCGCCGCGTCTTCGTGACGCTGGCCAACCAGCTTCCCCCCGGCTCGGCCTGCATCGGGCTGGAGGAGCGGCCCTCATGACCCAGGGCGTGATGCAGGAACCCACTCTCTTCCTCGGCGAGTTCGGGCGCGGCGACCTCGCGGGCGAGGCGCTGCAGCAGGCCGCGGCACCCCTGGGCCGGGCCGCCATCGTCGCCACCGACGATCCGGAGGCGACGGCGCGCATCCTGCCGCACGCCACCCTGCTGCCGCCCAATACCCCGACCCCGCCCGAGGCGCGCCGTGCCCTGCTGACCGGGCCGATGTCGGACCACAACCGGGCGGTGGACCTGATCCTGCGCCTCGGCCTGCTGCGCCAGCGGGGGCTGCGGATCGGGTTGCGCAGCCTGTCCCTCTTCCCATGGGGCCCGCTCTACCGCCCTGCCCCGGAGGTGCGCGCCGTGCTGGAGGTGCTGGACGAGGCCAGTGCCCGTGACCACCGCACGCTGGGCTCGATGGTGGAGTGGCGCTGCCCCTGGTGGGCGGGGCTGGAGGCTTTCCCCGAGGGCGACCTGTTGCCGGAGCTGCCGCCTCCCCTCCCCGCGGACCTGCCCGCCGGCCCGAGGCTGGGCCTCTCGGTCAGCGACAGCCAGAAGACGCGCGAGGTCTTCGCGAAGCACGAGGCGCTGGTCGCGGAATACCTCGCCCCCTATGACGGCTGGACCGTGATTCCCCTGCCGGTGGTGCGGCAGGGGGAGGGCGGCAGCGACGATCTGCGCGCCATCCGCGACTGCGCCGCCCGCTTCCTGCCCCGTTCCCCGGTCTTGGAGACCGGGCCGGAGGATGTGGCGTCCTGGCGGCGGGAGATGACGCCCGCCCGCCTCAAGGGCTGGATCGCCAGTTGCGGCCAGGTGATCGGTGGCCGCGACCTGCCCGTCGCCTTCGCCGCCAGCGCCGGCATCCCCTGCCTCGCTTTGGCGCCGCATGCCGACCACGAGGCCGGCCGCGCCGCGGGAAGCCTCGCCAACCGCCTCGCGCCCGGCAGCCGCTACCGCGTGCTGCCGAGTTGAAGGGCGCGGCTGTAGACCTGCCGCCTCGGCAGGCCGGTGGCCGTCGCCACGATCGCCGCCGCGTCGCGCAGGGAGGCCCCGGTGGCCAGGGCGCGGCGGATCTGCGCATCCAGGTCGGCTTCGCCGGGGACGGCCTCCTCCGGCGCCGGCCCGACCACCAGCACGATCTCCCCCCGCGGCGCATGCACGGCGTAATGCGCGGCGAGCTCGCCGAGGCTGGCGTGGCGTACCTCCTCGAAGCGCTTGGTCAGCTCCCGCGCCACCGCCGCCGGGCGCTCCGACCCCAGCCCCTCGGCCAGGGCGGCCAGCGATTCGGCGAGGCGGTGTGGCGATTCGTAAAGGATCAGCGTTGCCCGCAGCCCGGACCGCTCCAGCCCCGCGATGCGGCCGATCTCGACGCCGCGCGCCGCCGCCTTCGCCGGCAGGAAGCCCTGGAAGAGGAAGGGATGCGGCGGCAGGCCCGACAGCGTCAGCGCCACCAGCGCCGCGTTCGGCCCCGGGACGGCGGTGACCGGCAGGCCCGAATCGATGGCGGCGCGGGTCAGGCGGAAGCCGGGATCGCTCACCAGCGGCGTGCCGGCGTCCGAAACCAGGGCCAGCCGGGCACCGGAACGCAGCCTTTCCAGAAGCCGGGGCACCATGCTCGCCTCGTTGTGGTCGTGCAGGGGGATCAGACTGGTCCCCACCCCCTGGCGCGCGAGCATGGGTCCGGTCACCCTGGTGTCCTCGCAAAGGATGGCGTCCGCCCCCTTCAGGGTGGCGATGGCCCGTGGCGAGAGGTCCCCCAGATTGCCGATCGGGGTGGCCACCAGAACAAGGCCCGGAGGGGTGGCGCCGGAGCCACCGCCCGGCGAGAACCCGGGGGAAGCGTCATGTGTCTCTTCAGGAGGAAGCTCAGCCGGTGAAGCCGCAACCCCCTCATCCCCGTCGCCGGCCATTTGGGAATTCCCCATCCCGGTCCCCGTCCTGGTCCCCATTCCGGCATCTCCCGCTGCTGGCCGCGCTCCTCGCACTCGGCGCCTGTGCCGCGCAACCCCGCAGTCCCGCCGTCGGCCCCTATGCGCCCGGCGCCACCGCCCCCGGCGCGCCCGAACCGCCGCGCGCCAGGGTCGCGCTGCTCCTGCCCCTGTCCGGCAGCCAGGCGCCGCTGGGCCAGGCCATGCTGAACGCCGCCACCCTGGCCCTGTTCGAACAGGCCAGCCCGGGCGTGGACTTCGTGCCGCACGACACGCGCGGCAGCGCGGCCGGGGCGGCCGAGGCGGCGCGGGCGGCGGTGGGCGAGGGCGCGCGGGTGATGGTCGGGCCGCTGACCTCGGGCGAGACCAACGGTGCCGCCGCCGTGTCGCGCGCCGCCAGCATCCCGATGCTGGCTTTCACCAACGATGCGAATGTCGCGGGCAACGGCGTCTGGACCCTGGGCGTGACCCCGGCGCAGCAGGTTCGCCGGCTGGTCAGCGCCGCCACCACGGCCGGGGTGCGGCGCATCGGCCTCGCCGCGCCCGGCGGGGCCTATGCGCAGCAGCTTTCCGCCGCCCTGCGCACCGCCAGCCAGGAGGCGGGGCTGCTGCCTCCGCTGATCTCCACCTATCCCGCCGGCGCCCTGCCGGCCATGGCGGCCAAGGACCTCGCCGCCCGGCTGAAGCCCGCCGCGCCGGCCGTCGCCACCGACCCCACCGCGCCGCCCCCGCCCGTGGCCGTGCCGGAGGCCGATGCGATCGGCATGCTGATCCTGGCCGAGGGCGGCAGCCGGGCGCGGCAGTTCGCCGCCGCCCTGGCCGAGGCCGGGGTGGTGGTGCCGCCGCTGCGCCTCGCCGGCACGGCGCTCTGGGCCCAGGACGCGGCCACGCTGGGGCAGGAGACCGCCCTGGCCGGCGCCGTCTTCCCCGGGCCGGACAACACGGCGCATGAGCAGTTCAACAACCGCTACCGGCAGGCTTTCGGCGACACGCCGCCGCGCCTGGCCGCCGTGGCCTATGACGCCGCGACCGTGGCGGCCCGGGCCACCCAGGCTGGGCCGAACGCCCCCGCCACCCTGCCGATCGGGGAGATCGTGCTCGGCGCCGATGGCGGCCTGCGCCTGAGCCCGGATGGCCAGACGCAGCGCGCCCTGGCCCTCTACGCGCTGCAGCCGGGTGGCGAGCCGCGCGTGGTGGAGCCGGCCACCCTGCCCGAGGCCGGGTTCTGACCGGAGGCCGGACCGGGGGAAGACCTCCCTGGTCCGGCTCCCGCACGGCACGGCCGGCGCACCGCGCGGCCCTTTCCTCCAGATGACCCCAGCCTGACAGATCCGTCACATCTCCTCTGCTGCCAGCGCATTCTGCTATCTGATATAGTAGTTGCGGCCATCATGGGGCGTGACCCTGCGCCCGGCGCATGAATGGACCAAGCGGGATGGCCCGGCCGAGGCGCCGGGATGTCTGGAAAGCCGGAGGAAATGGATGTCGTCTGCTCTCGCAGCCGGGGCGACGCGCGTCGGCAGAGTGCGCTTCAGCATCGTGGCCATGCTGTTCGCGGTCACCATCGTGAACTATGCCGACCGCGCCACCCTGGCCATTGCCGGCCCCGTGCTATCCAAGGACCTGGGCCTCAGCGCGGTGGAAATGGGCTTCGTCTTCTCCGCCTTCGGCTGGTCCTATGTGATCGGGCAGATCCCGGGCGGCTGGCTGCTCGACCGCTTCGGCTCGAAGAAGGTCTATTTCTTCAGCATCTTCACCTGGTCGCTCTTCACCCTGCTGCAGGGCGAGGTGGCCGTGGTCGGCCTCGCCGCCGCGGCCTATGCGCTGTTCGTGCTGCGCCTGCTGGTCGGCTTCGCGGAGGCGCCGTCCTTTCCGGCCAACGGGCGCATCGTGGCCGCCTGGTTCCCGGCCAAGGAGCGCGGCACCGCCTCGGCCATCTTCAACTCGGCGCAGTACTTCGCCACGGTGCTCTTCGCCCCGGTCATGGGCTGGCTGACCTTCACCCATGGCTGGCCCTCCGTCTTCTACTTCATGGGCTTCCTCGGCATCCTGGTCAGCTTCGTCTGGCTGAAGGTGATCCACGACCCCAAGGACCACCCCCGCATCCGGCAGGGCGAGCTGGACTACCTGGAGGAAGGCGGCGCGCTGGTGAACATGGACCAGCCGGGCCGGAAGGACGCGGGCTTCCGCTGGTCCTACCTCGTCGATCTCGTCAGCAACCGGATGATGCTCGGCATCTATCTGGGCCAGTTCTGCATCAACGCGCTGACCTACTTCTTCATCACCTGGTTCCCCGTCTATCTCGTGCAGCAGCGCGGCATGTCGATCATGAATGCCGGCTTCGTCGCCTCCATCCCGGCGATCTGCGGCTTCCTCGGCGGCGTGCTGGGCGGCGTCTGGTCGGATGCCCTGCTGCGCCGCGGCCATTCGCTGACCGTGGCGCGCAAGGTGCCGATCGTCTGCGGCATGCTGCTGTCGATGAGCATGGTGATCTGCAACTACACCGACGAGCAGTGGCTGGTGGTGCTGATCATGGCGCTCGCCTTCTTCGGCAAGGGCATCGGCGCGCTGGGCTGGGCGGTGATCTCCGACACCGCGCCGCGCCAGATCGCCGGCGTCAGCGGCGGGCTGTTCAACATGTTCGGCAACATCTCCTCGATCACCACGCCGATCGTGATCGGCTACATCATCCAGACCACTGGCTCCTTCAACGGCGCCCTGGTCTTCGTCGGCGCCAATGCGCTGGTGGCGATGCTCAGCTATCTCGTCATCGTCGGCCCGATCCGGCGCATGGAGCTGCGCTGAGCCACCGCTCCCGGCCCCGCCGGATTGCCCGGCGCCGGCCCGCGTGATGGGATGCCCGTCATGGCAAGGCGCAGGACAGCGGCGACATCCGGGGAACCGCCCAGGGAGCAGGCCGGGGAGCAGGCCGGGGAGCAGGCAGGGCCGGGGCTGAGCATCCGCCTCGACCCCGCCCCCGGCCTGCGCATCGGGCCGGGGAAGGTGCGGCTGCTGGAGGAGATCGGCCGCAACGGCTCGATCTCGGCTGCCGGGCGGGCGCTGGGCATGTCCTACCGCCGCGCCTGGGAACTGGTGGAGGACCTGAAGCGCGGCCTGGGCCGACCCGTGGTGGAAACCTCGGCCGGCGGGGCCGGCGGCGGCGGCGCGCGGCTGACCCGGCTCGGCGAAAGGGTGATCCGGGAATACCGCGCCATCGAGGCGGAAGCCCAGGCGGCGGCCCTGCCGCGCCTCCTGGCCCTGCTCCGGGAGGATGGGGAGACCGGCGGGGCCTGATGGGCTGTCCGGCGGCAACCGGGGCCCCGGCGCGGGCGTTTTCCTTCCACCACGGTGCTCCGCGGGCATCGTGACCCGTCATCGGCGAACGACCAAGCGGAAGGAAACAGGATGAGCACCACGATCGGCGATCCCGGCCTCACCGGCATCCCTGCCGTCAGCACCCCGGCCACTCCGGACGACAGCAACGTGCCGAACCGGCTGATCTCGGCCAGCAAGGTCGAGGGCACGGCGGTCTATAACCGTGCGGGCGAGCGCCTCGGCACGGTCGAGGACATCATGCTCGACAAGGTCAGCGGCAAGGTGGCCTTCGCGGTGATGAGCTTCGGCGGCTTCCTCGGCATCGGGGAGAAGTACCATCCGCTGCCCTGGTCCACCCTGACCTACGATATCGCCCAGGGCGGCTATGTCGTGGACATGACGCGGGAGCAGTTGCAGGACGCGCCATCCTACGGGGCGGAGGACGGCATCGACTTCAACGACGACGCCTATGGGCGCCGGGTCTACGACTACTACAAGGCGCCCTACTGGAACGTCGGCTTCTGAACGGCGGCCCGGGCCGATGAGCCAGGGAAGGGGCGGAGGCGACTCCGCCCCTTTTCCATGCCGGCCCTCCGGCCGGGGCGGTGATGGACGCTGCCGGGGATCTGTTGCATGAGCCGGAATCCGACGGACCATCCTCCGGATGGGCAAGGGCGGGCGGGCAATGGCGGCAGCGGGGATGGACCGGATGGCGGCACGGATTGGAATCCTGGGGATCACGGGCCGCATGGGCGCCCTGCTGGCCGAGGAAAGCGCAAGGGCCGGCGCCACCATCTCCGGCGGCACGCGGCGTTCCGGCACGGCCGGCGCATACCGCATCTTTCCCGATGCCGCCGCCCTCTGCGCGGAGAGCGACGTGGTGATCGACTTCACCCGCGCGGAAGCCGTGGAGGCGCATCTCGCCGCGGCGGTGGCGGCGGGGCGGCCGCTGGTGCTGGGCACCTCCGGCCTGTCCGTGGCGCAGGAAGCTGCCGTGGCCGAGGCGGCGAGGCGAATCCCCATCGTCTATGCCGCCAATTTCGCGCCGGGCGTGAACCTGCTCTTCGCCCTGGCCGAGCGCATGGCGGCGGCCCTGCCGGCGGAGCAGTACGACGCCGAGATCGTCGAGATGCACCATCGCCAGAAGGTGGATGCCCCGTCCGGCACGGCGGTGGCACTCGGCCGCGCCGTGGCGCGCGGACGCGGCACCACGCTGGAGGAAGCGGGCATCGAGAGCGGCCGCGACGGCCATACCGGCCCGCGCCGCACCGGCGCCATCGGCTTCGCCGCCCTGCGCGGCGGGCAGGTGGTGGGGGAGCACACGCTGCTCTTCGCCGCCGGTACCGAGCAGATCGCCCTGACCCACCGCTCCTTCGACCGCCGGGTCTATGCCACCGGCGCGGTGCGGGCGGCGCTCTGGCTGCTGGGCCAGCCCTCCGGCCTCTATGACATGAAGCACGTGCTGGGGATGGCGTGAGATGGCCTTCGCCGAACGGGATTTGACCGGGCGCCGGCGGGGCGGCATGAGCCTTCCCCATGTCCCTCGACCCTGATGCCCTGATCGACCGGCGCCGCCTGAAGCGGAGCCGGGCGCTGTGGCGCGGCGGCGCCGTGCTGGCGGCCCTGGCGCTTCTGGCCGTGCTCTTCGCACCCCGGGACATGGCCCCGGACATGGCGGGTTTCGGCACCGGCTCGCCCGTGGCGCGGCTGGTGGTCAGCGGCACGATCACCGACGACCGCGACGTCATCCGGGCGGTGGACCGCGCGGCGGAGCGCGCCTCGACGCGTGCCCTGCTGCTGTCCATCGACAGCCCCGGCGGTACGGTGGCGGGGGGCGAGGCGCTGTATTCGGCCCTCATGCGCTTCCGCGAATCCGGCAAGCCGGTGGTGGCGGTGATGGGCGGCACGGCGGCCTCGGCGGCTTATATGGTTGCCATGCCGTCCGAGCGCATCTTCGCCCGCGATGCCACGCTCACCGGCTCGATCGGCGTGCTGCTGCAGAGCTTCAACGTGAACCAGCTGATGGACACGCTGGGGGTAAAGGCGGAGACGCTGACCTCAGGCCCGCTGAAGGCGCAGCCCAGCCCCTTCTCCCCGCTGACCGAACAGGGGCGGGAGGTGCTCCTGGGCGTGGTGGCGGATATCCAGTCGCGCTTCGTGGAGATGGTGGCCAAGGGCCGCAACCTGCCGGAGGCGCGGGTGCGGGAACTGGCGGACGGGCGATCTACACCGGGCGGCAGGCGCTGGGCCTCGGCCTGGTGGACGCCATCGGCGGTGAACGGGAGGCCCGGGCCTGGTTGAAGGAGAAGCACGGCATCCCGGAAACGCCCGAAGCGCGTGACCTGGATACCACGGGACGACGCGGACTGTCGCGATACGTCACCTCCTTCGCGAAAAGCCTTGTTTCCGAAGGGCTTGCATCGATGGGGATCGTTGACGGCGCCCTGGCGCTTTGGCAGCCTGCCGCACGCTGACCGGCTGCGGGGGTTTGGACGGGATGACCAGATCGGAGTTGATCGCCGCGCTTGCCGCGGCGAACCCTCATCTGCGCCAGCCCGATGTGGAACTGATCGTGGCCACCATCCTGGAGGAGATCTCCGCCGCCCTGGCGCGGGGCGACCGGGTGGAGCTGCGCGGCTTCGGCGCCTTCACCGCCAAGCGCCGCGACCCCCGGACCGGCCGCAATCCCCGCACCGGGGAAGCGGTGGAGGTCACCGGCAAGGCGGTCCCCTATTTCAAGCCGGGCAAGGAATTGCGGGAACGGGTCAATGGCGGCCCCTTGCAGACCCGGGGCAGCAAGTAGAGAAGACCGCCACGAGGCGTAGCGCCCAGGCGGACCGGCTCCCAGTGGTCTGGCGGCCCTGGCCTCCAGACGCTTTCCCGGGCGCGAGACCGGGCTCTTCCGTTTTGCCGCGCCGGGGGCCTTGCCCCCGCGGCCCAGGGGGGCACTTCTGCGGACGCCTGGGGGACCGGACGGGGCTGAAACAGGAAGCGGAGTGACGAAGACGATGTGGCGCTGGCTGTTGATCGGTCCCCTTTTGCTTGTCCTGGTGCTGTTCGCCCTGTCGAACACCGCCCCTGTCCCTGTCCGTTTCTGGCCCTTCGATCTCGCCTGGGAAACGCCGCTCGCCGTCGCGGTGCTGTCCGTCTCCGCCTTCGCCTTCCTGCTGGGCGCACTGGTGACCTGGATGGCCTCCATGGGTGCCCGCCGGCGGTCGCGCCGCCTGGCCCAGACGGTGCGCCAGCTCGAAGCGGAACTGGCGCAACTGCGCGCCCAGGTCGCGCGGCAGGTGCCGGAAGGTGGCACGGTGGCGGGACACCGCCCCACCAAGGTTGCGCTACCGGCCCCCTGAACGAATCTCTATAACCCCCGCCGGACGCCCGGCCGGGCCTTGAACGAGGGGCGGCCCCCTTGTCCGTGCCCGGCTGCTCCGGCCGGTTCCTGTCCGCCGCCCGCCCCTCGCCCCGGCCTTCCGGGGAGGTAGAGGCGGCCCCCCCCGCCCGACCCGCTGTCCCCGAGGTGCCCATGCCCCTGATCGCCCGTCCCCGCCCCGGCCGGAAGCAACTGATCGTGGCCATCGACACGCCGGACCCGGCGAAGGCCGCCGGCATGGCGCGCCGCCTGGCGCCCGAGGTCGGGCTGCTGAAGCTCGGGCTGGAATTCTTCGTGGCCGCCGGGCCCGGCGCGGTGCGCGACGTGGCCGGGGAGATGCCGGTCTTCCTCGATCTCAAGCTGCACGACATTCCCAACACCGTGGCCGGCGCGGTCCGCTCGGCCTGCGCGGTGCGGCCGGCCATGCTGACCGTCCATGGGGCAGGCGGGGCGGCCATGGTGGCGGCGGCACGGCGGGCGGCCGAGGAGGCCGCCGGCGCTGCGCGCCCGGCCATCCTGGCGGTGACGGTGCTGACCAGCCTGAGCGCCGCCATGCTGGCCGAGACCGGCGTCTCCGGCGGTACGGCGCAGCAGGTGCTCCGCCTGGCGCGGCTGTCGCTGGAGGCCGGGGCGGACGGGCTGGTCTGCTCGCCGCACGAGGCCACGCTGATCCGCAATGCCTTCGGTGACGCGCCGATGCTGGTGGTGCCGGGGGTGCGGCCCGCCGGCGCGGAGCTGGGCGACCAGTCGCGCGTGGCCACGCCCGCCGACACGATCCGGGCCGGGGCGGACTGGATCGTGATGGGCCGCCCGATCACCCATGCCGCGGACCCCGTGGCGGCGGCGCGGTCGGTGGTGGCGGAGATCGCCCCGCTGGGCGACGCGCCCTGAGGCCCCCGGCGATGGCATCGGTCAAGGTCTGCGGCATCAACGCCCCGGACGCCATGGAGGCGGTGCGCGAGGCACGGGCCGAAATGCTGGGCTTCGTCTTCTTCCCTCCTTCCCCGCGCGCGATCTCGCCGGAGCGGGCCGCCGGGCTTTCCGCTCTGGCGCCGCCGGCCGCGGAGGGCGGGCCGCGACGCGTGGGGCTCTTCGTCGATCCCTCCGAGGAGGAGGTGGCGGCGGTGCTCGCCGCCCTGCCGCTGGACATGCTGCAACTGCATGGGGCGGAGACGCCGGAACGCTGCGCCGCGCTGCGCGCCCGCTTCGGCCTGCCGGTGATGAAGGCGCTGGGAATCGCCTCGGCGGAGGATTTCGCCGCCCTGGCCGATTATGCCCCGGTGGTGGACCGCTTCCTGCTCGACGCCAAGCCACCCACCGGCGGTGACGCCCTGCCCGGCGGCAATGCCGTCTCCTTCGACTGGCGCCTCCTGGCGGGGCGGAACATCCCGCGCCCCTGGCTTCTGGCCGGAGGCCTCACCCCGGCCAATGTCGCGGCGGCAGTGCGGCAGGCGGGCGCCCCGGGGGTGGACGCGTCCTCGGGCCTGGAGCATGCGCGCGGGGTCAAGGACCCGGCGCTGATCGCCGCCTTCGTGCGGGCGGCGCATGAGGCCGATACGGCCGGCGGACCGGTCTGACCGGTCGCTGGATGGCTGGCCGCCGGGGGAAAGGCGGGGCTTTTCCTCCGAGGCCACCAGAGCCGGAGTTCACCCCGCCGGAAAGCGATGCTCTGCCGCCGGATGCGGCATGGCGAGGCGCGGTCCGGTGCCGAACAGCTTCTCGCGGAAAGTGCCCGGTGCGTATTCGCGCTTGAAGGCGCCGCGCTCCTGCAGGATGGGCACGACGCGTTCCACCACCGCTTCCAGGAATTCCGGCACCACGGTGCGGGAGAGGTTGAAACCGTCCACGTCAGCCTCCTCGACCCAGCGGATCAACGCCTCGGCCACCTGCTCCGCCGAACCCACGATGGGCGGCTGGCGGCTGCCCAGCACGAACTGGTCGATCAGCTTGCGCTTGGTCCAGACCGGGCCGGCGGCGCGTTTCGCGGCCTCGACATTGGACTGGATCGCCTGGGTCGGTCCGGCCTCGATCGGCTCGTCCATGCCATAGCGGGCGAAGTCGATGCCCAGCGAGGCTGAGGCATGGGCCAGGGCACCCTCGACACTGGCATGGCGGCGATAGTCCTCCAGCAGGTCCCTCGCCTCGGCCTCGGTGCGGCCGACCACCAGCGTGGCGCCGACCAGCACCTTCAGCGGCCTTCCGGCGGCGCGGGCGCGCAGGTCGGCGACGAGCTGCGCCACCGCCGGCTTGGCGCCGCCATTGACGAAGACGCATTCCGCATGGCGCGCGGCGAAACGGCGGCCACGCTCGGACGCGCCGGCCTGGAACAGCACGGGCGTCCGCTGCGGCGAGGGTTCCACCAGATGCGGCGCGTCGAGCCGGTACTGCGCGCCCTCGTGCCGCACCCGCCGCACGCGGGCGGGATCGGCATAGAGGCCCGCCGCCCGGTCCGCCCGCACAGCGTCGTCGGCCCAGCTCTCTTCCCACAGCTTGTAGACGAGTTCCATATACTCGTCGGCGAGGTCGTAGCGGTCGTCATGCGCCATCTGCGAGGCCATCCCCATCGCGCGCGCGGCGCTGTCGAGATAGCCGGTGACGATGTTCCAGCCTGCGCGGCCCTGTGTCAGGTGGTCCAGCGTGGAGAAGCGGCGCGCGAAGAGATAGGGCGTCTCATAGGCGAGGTTGCAGGTGATGCCGAAGCCCAGATGCCGCGTGACGCTGGCCATGGCCGGCACCAGCAGCATCGGGTCCAGCAGCGGCACCTGCACCGCGCCGCGCAGCGACGCATCGGGGCCGTTGCCATAGACATCGTAGATGCCCAGCACATCGGCGAGGAACAGCCCGTCGAACAGCCCGCGTTCCAGCGTCTGCGCGAGGCGCATCCAGTGATCGAGGCGGAGATAGCCCGTGGAGCGGTCGCGCGGATGCGTCCACATCCCCTGCTGGATATGCCCGACACAGGCCATGTCGAAGGCGTTCAGGACGATCTGGCGTCCCGCTTTGGCGTGGTTCACAGGTAGCGGCCCCGTTCCAGGATTTCGAGCGTGTATTCGCGATAGGTCATGCCCAGTTCCTCCGCCCGGGCCAGGCGGCGCAGCGCGATCTCGCGCGGTGGCGTCTTCCAGGCCCTCTTGTGCGCCTTGCGCCAGGGATGCAGCCGGCCCGAGGCGCCGGGATCGGGCTCCTCCAGCGGCGGGCCTCCATTGTGGCCGATCCGCGCGGGCGGGATCATGCGATGCCGTTCATCGGGCGATGGGCCATGGAGCGGGGCGTCATCCGGCTGGATAAGGGCGGTGGGTCACCGTTGATGTGTCATCCATCATGATGGACAAATGAGCAAGATACAAGACGATTCCGGGCCGTCCGACCTGACCGCCCTGCTGGCGGCCCGGCTCAGGGCGGAACGCGAGGAACGCGGCTGGTCCATCGCCGAGATGGCGGAACGCTCCGCCGTCTCGCGCGCCATGATCAGCAAGGTGGAACGCGCCGAGGCCAGCCCGACCGCCGCGCTGCTCGGCCGGCTGGCCTCGGCGCTGGGCCTGACGCTCTCCACGCTCCTGGCACGGGCCGAGGGCGATGCCGGAGGCGGGCGGGTGTCGCGCGCGGCCACGCAGCCACTCTGGCGCGATCCGGAAACGGGATACCTGCGCCGCGCCGTCACGCCCTCGGGCAGCGATCCGGAGCTGGTGCGGGTGGAACTGCCCGCAGGCGCGCGGGTGGACTACCCGGCCTCCACCTACCTGTCCTGGAAACACGCGATCTGGGTTCTGGAAGGGGAGCTGCTGTTCCATGAAGGCGCGGCGCGGCATCGCCTCGCCGCCGGCGACTGCCTGGTGCTGGGCGCAGCGGCGGATTGCGCCTTCGAGAATGCCTCGGAACGGCCTTGCAGCTATCTGGTCGTGCTGGCGCGCCGCTGATACCGGGTTTGGGGGTGGCCGCGCGTCAGGAAGGCCCGCACCGCCCGGCTCAGGGATGTTCCTCCAGCGCGGCGATCAGATGCCGCGCCACCAGCGCCGAGGATTGCGGGTTCTGCCCGGTGATCAGGTTGCCATCGCGGAGCGCGAAGCCGGTGAATTCCGGGCCGCTCTCGTAATGCGCGCCCAGGGAGCGCAGCCGGTCCTCCAGCAGGAAGGGCAGCACCTCCGACAGGCCCGTGGCGGCTTCCTCGCGGTTGCTGAAGCCGGTGACACGCCGCCCTTCCACCACCGGGGCGCTGGTGCCCTTGCGATGCGCTGCCACCAGCCCGGCCGGCCCGTGGCAGAGGGCGGCCACCGGCTTGCCGGCCTCCATGGCCTGGCCGATCAGCGTGGCGAGCGGCCGGCTGGCCGGCAGGTCCCACATCGTGCCATGGCCGCCCGGCAGGAAGATCGCGTCATGGGGCTGCTCCGCCACATCCTCCAGCCGCGACGAGGCATGGGCCAGGGCCATGGCACCCTCATCGGCCAGGAAGCGGCCCACGGCGCCGTGGATGCCGTTGGGCTCGGGCGAGGCGCCTGGCAGGCTGCGCGGATCGATGGGAATCTCGCCCCCGGCGGTGGAGGCCAGGAGCACCTCGAAACCGGCATCCAGCAGGGCGTAATAGGGCACGGCCAGTTCCTCCAGCCACAGCCCGGTGCGATCCGGCCCATCGCCCAGCAGGCCATGCGATGTCGCGACCACCAGCACCTGTCCCTTTGCCATCGTCCGGATCTCCTTCTGCGGCCGGAAGGGTGGGCCCGGCCGGAATCCAACGGGAACGCCGCTGTCCGGACGGGGTTCCTCCGGGCGGCCCTGCGCCATCGTCGGGAGTGGGGACCGGAATGCCGGGCGGGGAAAGATTGTCGAATCTTTAGCGCCCAGGGGTCCCGTTAACTCTTTCTCAACCAGACGCCGGCACATTGCCGGACAGGCTTTCGAGGCCAGCACCGGGCGCAGGGGAAAAATTCCATGCCGACATCCCATTTCACCTGGCAGCCCCTGTTCCTGACCGAGCCCGAGGGCTTTGCCCGGCTTCTGGAGGAACCCTCGCTGGACCGCCGCCTGCGTTCCTGGCGGGGCTACGAGGACATGCTGCTGGGGGAGGCCCTGCGGGCCGCGCTGCATGACGACCCGGCCGCGCGTGCCTCCCTGGAGGAGCTCTACGCCTTCGGCCTCGCCAACGGGTTGCCGCTGCTCAGCCGGCGGGAGGCGGTGCGGGCCCTGCGCGCCTATGCCGGGCGGCATTCCCTGCCGGGCAGCACCTGGGGGCCCTTCCTGCGACTGGACCCGGACTGGCAGGTCGCCCTGACGGTCGCGAGCGGCTGGCTCGAATCGGAAGACGCCGAGGCCGCGCCGGAACTGCTCAAGGCACTGGAGGAGGAGCGGCTGGCGAACCGGGGCGGCGTCTTCGGCGCGCTGCTCCGCCATGGCGTCATCGCGCCGCTGCGGCGGCTGCGGGACAGCCTGGAAGCACGCGAGCTGGAGGATGTGGCCGCCTGTTGCAGCCGCGGCATGCCCTCCGAGGTGAACGGCTTCCTGGCCGACTGGCTGGAAGCGCTGGCGGCGGCGGAGAACGGCGCCCTGCGCGACATCCTGGGCCGCTGCCTGGAATTGCGGGCCGGGGAGGCCGATCCCCGGCGCGTCGCCGAGCATTTCCTGCCACGCTCGGCCGAGGTGATCCCGATCCATCGCCGGCGCGGCCGGCCCGCCGGCAACCGCCAGCCCCAGGCCACACCGCCCATGCCCGGGAAAGGCCCGCCCTGACCTCCCGGGCGCCTGCCTCAGCCCTGACGGGGTGACTTCTCTTCCAACCGTCGCTGCGCACGGCGCAGGAGCCAGCCGGACAGGCCCGGCGCATGGCTGATGGCGTTGCGCAGGGCCTGGAGGTCGGCTTCGGCGCGGGAGCGCGCCAGGGCGGCCTCCACGGCATGGCCGCGCGCGACCTGACGCGCCTCCTCCAGCTCCGCGAGGCGCCGGGACAGGGCGGTCCGGGCGGCCTCGGGTTCACGTTCCAGCGCCAGCCGCTCCAGGGTGGCGCGGGCCTCTCGCAATTCCTGCCGCAGCCGGGCGATCTCGGCTTCGGCCGGGCCGCCACGCCGCTCCTGCTCCAGGACCGGATTCTCCGGGGTTTTCGCCCGGGGCTTCGTGGTCCGGCGGTTGGCGCCCTTCATCTGACGACGACCCATGGTCACCCCCTTCCTGCTGACCCTCTCCGGCTAGCATTCCCGGGAGGAGGCGGGTAGCGCCGGCAGGTGGTCAGCGAGGTGGTCCTGGGCAGGCCACGAGTCGCCTGGGCCGGAAGGGGCCCCGCGCTCAGTCCTCGGGCACGTCCTTGAGTTCGAAGGCCACGGCCACCTGCGCCAGCGCCACCGTCGCGCGGCCGCGTTCCGTCGGAGAGGTGAGGACCGGCCCGGAAAGCCTCGGGGCATCCGCCGCCGTGGCCATGTTCACGTCGAGCAGCACATGCCCCGTCCGCGACACATGGATGGCGTCGATGTTGCGGATGATCATGGTGTGGCCCGTGGTCAGCAGCAGGCCGAAAAGCCAGTCATCCGCCATCATCCGCCCGGCGAACCAGGCGGGCATGACCTCACCGAGACGCAGGTCATCGGCGCTGTCGATGGTTGTCCAAAAATCGTCCATGAACAACCCTAACGTGAAATCCTTATCGGACAATTCACAATATACTTCTTACTGTCAAACGATACGGCCGCTAATAAATGAGACGGAACATGGCGTTGCCATCCGGCCCATCACCGCTGCCGGATGGGAAATGCTGCCGTCAGGGCGTTTCTACGACAGTGGGCGCGGCTGGCAATCCCAAACCGATCGGCGGAGTTCAGCGGAAGAATGCCCCATCCCGGATCCAGGCGCTTGCAAGCTCGGGCACACGCGGCAATCCCCGGCGGGGCCCATACCTATGCCAAGGGCGACGACCAGTTCCCCGAGTTGGCCCCCGGCTTCATCGAGCGTGGTGAGGGTTGCCGCGTCTGGGACGCGGATGGCAACGAGTATATCGAATACAGCCCGGGCCTGCGCGCCGTCGGGCTGGGGCATGGACACCCCGCCGTGCTGGCCGCGGTGCGGGAGGCCCTGACCCTCGGCACCAATTTCTGCCGCCCGCACCGGCTGGAAGTGGAATGCGCCGAGGCTTTCCTGTCCATGGTGCCGGCCGCGGAGATGGTGAAGTTCACCAAGGATGGCAGCACCGCCGTTACCGCCGCGGTGAAGATCGCGCGGGCCGCCACGAAGCGCGACCTGATCGCCTTCTGCGCCGACCATCCCTTCTTTTCCTATGACGACTGGTTCATCGGCACCACGGCGATGGATGCGGGCATTCCGCCGGAGAATGTCAGCCTGAGCCTGCGCTTTCCCTATGGCGATATCGAGGCCCTGCGCGCGCTCTTCGCGGCCCATCCCGGGCGGATCGCGGGCGTGCTGATGGAAAGCTGCAAATACGCCGATGCGCCGCCAGGCTATCTGCAGGCCGTCCAGGCGGTGTGCCAGGAGAACGGCACGCTTTTCATCCTGGATGAGATGATCAACGGCTTCCGCCTCGCGAACGGGGGCGGCCAGGAATATTACGGGCTGGACCCGGATCTCAGCACTTTCGGCAAGGCACTGGCCAATGGCTTCGCCATTTCCGCCCTGGCCGGAAAGCGCCGCTACATGGAGCTGGGCGGGCTGAAGCACCAGGGAGAGCGGGTCTTCCTGCTCTCCACCACCCATGGCGGGGAGACCCATTCCCTGGCCGCCGCCATCGCCACGATGCGCGTGTATCGCGAGGAGCCGGTGGTGGAGACCATGCAGCGCCAGGGTGACCGCCTGGCGGCCGCGCTGCGCGAGCGGACGGCGGCGCTGGGCCTGGCGGAGCATGTGCCGATCGAGGGGCGGGGCAGCAACCTCGTCTTCGGCACGCGGGACGCGGAGGGCAAGCCCTCCCAGCATTTCCGGGCCCTGCTGATGCAGGAGATGATCCGGCGCGGCGTCATCGGCCCGTCGCTGGTGATCAGCTACGCCCATGATGACGCGGCCATCGACCGCACGATCGAGGCTTTCGAGGGGGCCTTGCCCGTCTATGCGCGGGCCCTGCGGGAGGGCGTCGGGAAGTATCTGGTCGGCCCGCCGACGCAGATCGTCTATCGCCGCTACAACAGCCACGGCTGAAGCCGCACCATGCGGGACCGGGTCTGCGCCCGGTCCCGTGATGGGTTCAGATCCGGAAGCTTTCCCGGTTCTTGCCCTCGGATTCCGCCATCACGATCCAGGCGGGCGGACGGCCCCGGCCGGACCATTCCTCCCCATTGGGGCCGCGATACTTGGCGGCCGCCGCACCGGCGGTGGCGCGGCGGGCCTTGCGCCCGCCCCGGGCCGGTGCCTCGGCCTGGACGAGGCCTTCGAGCGACAGGCCCAGGGCCGCCGCCTTTTCCTCCATTTCCGCCAGGAGGTCGCGCTTCGCCTCCGCCAGTTTCTCGCGCCGCTTTTCCTCGGCGCTGCTGATCAGGGAGGTCAGTTCCTGGACCGAAAGATGGTCGAGATTGATCGGGGATTTGTTGGCCATTTGTCTTCTGATCAAAACGAATGAGGGGGATAAGTCGCCCCCATAGATGTGGAATTCGGCACCGGGTGCAATATCCCTTTCCGGAAAGCCGGTTCCGGGATGGTTTTCCGCTTTCGCGGAGGCTTTTGACCGGCCTGGAAAGGCGGAATGGCTGCCTTCCCGCGGGGAAAGGCAAAAGGCGCCCTTTTTGCCTGATTCCGAAGGCTGAACGGTTTCTTTTCCGGGGCTGCTTCCCGGGAATGCCCTGATGCGGAATGGCTGCTTTTCCCGATCATCGTACTTCCGTGTCTGGCTCCGTGGTCAGCCCCGGGGTCAGCCAAGGAAGCGGCGCCCAAGCCCGGGCGATGCTTCCCTCGCACGCCGTCGGGCGAAGGGATTTCGGAGCTGACACGGAATTCGCCCTGGCCTACCGGCTCCGACCGCCGTTTTCCGGAAGATCCCGCGCTGTTATAGGCGGCCGGCCAAAGGATCGTCGGCCATGGATGAGATCGACAAGCGCCTGCTGCGCCTGCTCCAGCGCGATGGGCGGATGACCAATGTGGAACTGGCCCGGCAGGCGCATCTGAGCCCGCCTGCCACGCATGAGCGCATCCGCCGCTTGCAGCAGGATGGGGTGATCGAGGGCTACTCCGTGCGGCTGAACGCGGAGAGGCTGCAGCGCGCCCTGCTGATCTTCGTCGAGATCACGCTGGACCGCACCAGCGCCCGGGTCTTCGAGGATTTCGCCGCCGCCGTCCGCCGCACGCCGGAGATCATGGAATGCCACATGGTGGCGGGCGGCTTCGACTACCTGATCAAGGTGCGGGTGCGCGACATGGCCGCCTACCGGCATTTCCTGGGCACGGTGCTGGTGGGGCTGCCCGGCATCCGGCAGACGCACACCTACACGGTCATGGAGGAGGTGAAGAGCACCACCGAGCTCGCCATCGACTGATCCGCCCCTCGTCAGGCCGGGCATCCTCGGATACCGGTGGGGAAAAGCCCGGCGACAGGCGGGCCGGAACCCTGGGAGCACGCCGCGTGACCGGCAAGACCGCGAACATCGCCCTGATCACCCTGGCGCAGGTCCTGGCCCTCTGCCTCTGGTTCTCCGGTACCGCCGCCGGCCCGGGCATGCTGCGGGAGGCGCGGGCGCTGGGCCTCGGGCTGGGACCGGGCTTCCAGGCCTGGCTGACGGGCGCGGTGCAGGCGGGCTTCGTGCTGGGGACGCTGCTCAGCGCCGTGCTGGCGCTGCCGGACCGTATCGACCCACGCCGCTTCTTCGCCGCCTGTGCCCTGCTGGGCGCCCTGGCCAATGCCGCCATCGCCCTGCTGCCGCTGGAGGCCGGGACGGCCATCGCCGCGCGCTTCATCACTGGCCTCGCCCTGGCCGGGGTCTATCCGGTGGGCATGAAGCTCGCCATCGGCTGGGCGGACAGGGGCGATGCCGGGCTGCTCGTCGGGCTCCTGGTGGGCGGGCTGACCCTGGGCTCGGCCTCACCGCATCTGGCGCTCGCCCTGACCGGCGCGGCGGGCGGGCCGGATGCCGCGCTGGACTGGCGGCTGGCGCTGGGCGCGGCCTCCCTGGCCGCCCTGCTCGCCGCCGCGCTGATCGGGTGGACCCGGCTCGGCCCGCGCCATGCGGCCGCGCCGCCTTTCCGCCCGGGCGCGGCGCTGCAGCTCTGGCGCAACCAGGGCACACGGCTCGCGACGCTCGGCTATCTCGGCCATATGTGGGAGCTCTATGCCATGTGGGCCTGGGTCGGCCTCTATCTCAGCGCCAGCTTCGCCGCCTGGCGCGGCGGAGTGCCGGGGCATGCGGGCGAGGCCGCGCTGGCGACCTTCGCGGTGATCGCGGTGGGGGCGGTCGGCTCCATCGGCGCCGGCCTGCTGGCGGACCGCTGGGGCCGGGTGCGGATCACGGTGGCGGCCATGGCGGTCTCGGGCGGCTGTTGCCTGCTGGCCGGCCCCTTCTTCGGGCTGCATCCGCTGCTGCCCATCACCCTCTGCCTGGCCTGGGGCGTCGCGGTGGTGGCGGATTCCGCGCAGTTCTCGGCCAGCGTGGCGGAGCTTTCGGAACCGGGGCTGACCGGCACCATGCTGACGGTGCAGAACTGCCTGGGCTTCGCGCTGACCCTGGTGACGATTCACCTCATGCCTTTCCTCGTCGCCCGGACCGGCTGGGGCGGGGCCTTCGCCCTGCTGGCGGTGGGGCCGCTGCTGGGCTGTCTCGCCATGCTGCGCCTGGGCCGCAGCCCGTTGGCAGCACGGCTGGCCGGCGGGCGCGGATAGGCGGCGCTTCCGGCTTTCCCGCCGCCGCCCGCTTCACCTGGCCGCCAGAGGGCGGCAGCATGCGCCGTGGCAGGCGGAGCAGCGACGATCATGACCGGCAGACCCATCCGCATCGCGGTGCTGAAATTCTCGCACGAGACGGTGACCTTTCTTCCCTACGACACCACGGTGGCGGATTTCACCTATCCCGGCTCGCCCGCGCGGGGCGAGGCGTTGCTGCAGTCCGAACCGCGCTCCTATATCGGCGGCTTCGTGAAGCTGGCGCGCGAGCATGCGGGCGTGGAACTGGTGGGCATCGAATCGCCACTGGATCTGCGCGCGGGTTCCGGCTCCGGCTGGCTCACCACCGAATGCTTCGAGCATTTTGCCGGGCGCATGATCGCCGATCTCAGGGCGCAGGGTCCCTTCGACGGCGTCTATCTCTCGCTGCACGGGGCCATGGCGGTGCGCGGCGTGCCACGGCCGGAGGCGGAGCTGGCGCGGCGGGTGCGCGAGGTGGTGGGCCGGGATGTCTTCCTCGCCGCCACCTTCGACCCGCATGGCAACGAGGACGAGGAATTCCTCCGCCAGGCGGACATGGCCTTCACCGTGAAGTACTTCCCACATTACGATGCCCATTTGCAGGGCGAGCGGGCGGCGCGGATGCTGATCCGCGCGATCCGGGGCGACTACGCGCCGCGCCATGTGACGCTGAAGCTGCCCGTCATCTCCCCCACCGTGCTGCAATGGACCGGGGCCTCGCCCTGGATGGACCTCGTGCAGCGCGCCCTGGTCTGGGAGGCACGGGAGCCGGATGCCTATGTGAATGTCTTCTTCGGCTTCCCCTGGGCCGATGTGCCGGATGCGGGCATGACCTTCCAGGTGATCACCAACGGCAGGCCGGACCTGGCGGAACGCATCGCGCGCGACATGGCGCGCTTCGCCTGGCGGCAGCGGGAGGCCCTGCTCGGCAGCACGCGCATCCACCGGATCGGCGAGGGCGTGGCGCTGGCGAAGCAGGCCGTGGCCGAGGGCAGGACGCCGGTGGTGCTGGCCGACCACAGCGACCGCTCCGGCTACGCCACCTGGCTGCTGCGGGAGATCATGGCGCAGGGGCTGCGGAAGACCCTCGTCGCCACGGTGGCGGATGCCCCGGCGGTGGAGGCGCTGCTGGCTAGCGGCGTGAAGCCCGGCGATGCCTTCGACATGGAGATCGGCGGCAGGGTCGAGGATTCCGCCGGCGATCCGGTGCGGGTGCGGGGCGTGGTGCAGGCGGTGACCAGGGGCCTGCGCGAGAACCGGGACGATCAGTGGGTGCAGATCCGTTTCGGGGAAGACAATGTGCTGGTGCTGACCCCCTTCCTGACACAGATCATGGAGCCGGCCTCCCTGCGCGGGATCGGGCTGGACCCGGACGGATTCGACGTGATCGCCATCAAGTCCCGCGTGCATTTCCGGCGCGGCTTCCACGACACCGGCTTCGCCCCGGCCATCCTGCTGGTGGAGCCCGACCAGCCCTTCCTCGGCACGGTGCGGCTGGACGGGCTGCGCTATGAGAATCTCGATCTCCGGTCCTTCTACCCCTATGGACATCCCCATGGGGAGCCTGCCTTCGAGGCTTAGCCCGCCGCCCGTGCCGTGATGGACGGGGCGGAATGGTTCTGCTAGCGATCCGGGAATCGTCGCGGCGCATGGGACGGCCAGCGCCCCCCGGAGAAGGATGGAGCCCGCTTGGCCAAGAGATTCCTTGTCACGGGCGGCGCGGGCTTCATCGGCTCGGCGGTGGCACGGCGGCTGATCCGCGAGACGCCGCACCGCGTGCTGGTGGTGGACAAGCTGACCTATGCGGGCAACCTCGCTTCGCTGGCGCCGGTGGCGGACGACCCGCGCTTCCGCTTCCTACGGGCCGACATCGCCGATGCCGCGGCGATGCGCGCCGCCATGGCGGAGTTCCGGCCCGATGTGGTGATGCACCTCGCCGCCGAGAGCCATGTGGACCGTTCCATCGACGGGCCGGGCGAGTTCGTCCAGACCAACGTGGTCGGCACCTTCACCCTGTTGCAGGCGGCGCTGGAACACTGGCGCGGCCTGCCGGGTGCGGAACGGGACGGCTTCCGCTTCCACCATGTCTCGACCGACGAGGTCTTCGGCTCGCTGGGCGAGGACGGCCTGTTCCGCGAGGACACGCCCTATGACCCGCGCTCGCCCTATTCCGCTTCCAAGGCGGCCTCGGATCATTTCGTGCGGGCCTGGCACCACACCTACGGGCTGCCGGTGGTGGTCACCAACTGCTCCAACAACTACGGCCCCTACCACTTCCCCGAGAAGCTGATCCCGCTCACCATCCTCAACGCGCTGGAGGGCCGGCCCCTGCCGGTCTATGGGCGCGGCGAGAATGTGCGCGACTGGCTCTATGTCGAGGACCATGCCGCGGCACTGATCCTGGTGGCGGAGCGTGGCGTGCCGGGCGACAGCTACAATATCGGCGGCCACAACGAGCGGCGGAACATCGAGGTGGTGCGCGCCATCTGCGCCCTGCTGGACGAAATGGCGCCGAAGCTCGACGCGCCGCGCGAGAGCCTGATCACCTTCGTCACCGACCGGCCCGGCCATGACCTGCGCTATGCCATCGATGCGGGGAAGATCGAGCGCGAGCTGGGCTGGCGCCCGGCCGAGAGCTTCGAGAGCGGGCTGCGCCGCACGGTGCGCTGGTATCTCGGCAACCGCGGCTGGTGGGAAGCCGTGCGCTCCGGCGCCTATCGCGGCGAGCGGCTGGGTCTCGAAGGGACGGGCCTGGCGGCGGGCTGAGCCGGCGGTGATTCCGCCACGGAACGGCGCGCGGAATCACGGGGAAACGGAAACGGGGACACGGGCATGAAGGGCATCATCCTGGCGGGCGGCAGCGGCACGCGGCTGCATCCGATGACGCATGTCACGTCGAAGCAGCTTCTGCCCGTCTATGACAAGCCGATGATCTACTATCCCCTGACCACGCTGATGCTGGCCGGGGTGCGCGACATCCTGCTGATCTCCACCCCCGCCGACCTGCCGCGCTTCCGCGAATTGCTGGGCGACGGCTCGGAATGGGGCATCCGCCTGTCCTATGCCGAGCAGCCGAAGCCGGACGGGCTCGCCCAGGCCTATATCATCGGCGCGGATTTCGTGGCGGGCGGGCCCTCCATGCTGATCCTGGGCGACAACATCTTCTATGGCGACGGGCTACCGGCCATGCTGCAGCAGGCCAGCGCCCGCCTCGCCGGTGCCAATGTCTTCGCCTACCGCGTCAGCGATCCGGAGCGTTACGGCGTGGTGGAATTCGACGCCAGCAACCGCGCCCTTTCGATTGAGGAGAAGCCGGCGAAGCCCCGCTCCAACTGGGCGGTCACCGGCCTCTATGTCTATGACGGCGAGGTGGTGGAGATCGCGCGCGGCCTCAAGCCCTCGCCGCGTGGAGAGCTGGAGATCACCGACGTCAACCGCGCCTATCTGGAGCGCGGGCGGCTGGAGGTGGAGCTGATGGGGCGCGGCTTCGCCTGGCTGGACACGGGCACGCCGGACACGCTGCTGGAGGCGGCGGAGTTCATGCGCGCCCTGGAGAAGCGCCAGGGCTTCAAGATCGCCTGCCCCGAGGAGGTCGCCTTCAACCTCGGCTGGATCGATGCCGGGCAGCTCCGTCTGCTGGGGCACCGGCTGGAGAAGAGCAGCTACGGCCGCTACCTGCTGCGGATCGCCGACGGGGAATAGCCCTTCCGGGAGGCCCGGCGCCACCCACCATGGCGCCCGTGCCGCCGAAATCGCCTCCGGTCCGCAGCCCCGCGCGCCCGGCGGCGTTCTGTTCCGCGTGGCCAGGCGGGCATGCCATCGGGGCACGCCATCCCGTCCTGTCCATGCGGTGATCCCGATCACGGATGTTTGCCCGGCCATGACCTTGCCGGCCCCCGGTCCGGTGTCACCTGCCCCGTTCCAGCGTGGAGGTAAGGACGATGCCCCCTCTTCATGACCCGCGCCTCCCCAGGCGCGACCTGCTGATCGGCACGGCCGCCGTCTCGGTCGCTGGCATCGCGGGCGGGCATGCGGCACCGGCCCCAGCCGGCCCGGCCGCTGTTCCGTCCCAGGGTCCGGACGCCCCCGCCATGGCCAGGCTGTCCCTCACCGTCAATGGCCAGGCCCGGGAACTGGAGCTCGACACCCGCACCACGCTGCTGGACGCGTTGCGGGAGCACCTGCACCTGACCGGCAGCAAGAAGGGCTGCGACCATGGCCAGTGCGGCGCCTGCACCGTGCTGGTGGAAGGACGGCGCATCAATGCCTGCCTGACGCTGGCGGTGATGCATGACGGTGACAGCATCACCACCATCGAGGGGCTGGGCTCGCCGGAGCGGATGCATCCGATGCAGTCCGCCTTCGTGAAGCACGATGGCTACCAGTGCGGCTATTGCACGCCCGGGCAGATCTGCTCCTCGGTCGCCATGCTGGAGGAGATCAAGGCGGGCATTCCCAGCCATGTGACGGGTGATCTCGGCGCGCCGGTGAAGCTGGGCAACGAGGAGATCCGCGAGCGGATGAGCGGCAACATCTGCCGCTGCGGCGCCTATTCCAACATCGTCGAGGCCATCACCGAAGTGGCGGGAGAGCGGGCATGAGGCCCTTCACCTATGAGCGGGCGGCGACCCCCGCCGCCGCGGCCGCCGCGGCAGCCAGCCATCCCGGCGCGCGCTTCATCGCGGGCGGCACCAACCTGCTCGATCTCATGAAGCTGCAGATCGAGACGCCCGCGCATCTGATCGACGTGAACCGGCTCGGCCTGGACCGGATCGAGCCGACGCCGGAAGGTGGCCTGCGGATCGGCGCGCTGGTGCGCAACACCGATCTCGCGGCGGATGCGCGCGTGCGGCGCGATTATGCCGTGCTGACCCGCGCCCTGGTGGCCGGCGCCTCCGGACAGTTGCGCAACAAGGCCACCACGGCCGGCAACCTGCTGCAACGGACGCGCTGCCCGTATTTCTACGACACCAATATGCCCTGCAACAAACGCCATCCCGGCAGCGGCTGCTCCGCCATCGGCGGCTTCAGCCGCCACAATGCGGTGCTGGGCGTCAGCGATGCCTGCATCGCCACGCATCCGAGCGACATGGCCGTGGCCATGCGCGTGCTCGACGCCGTGGTGGAGACGGTGAAAGCGGATGGCACGGCGCGCGCCATCCCCATCGCCGCGTTCCATCGCCTGCCCGGCGACACGCCGCAGATCGAGACGGCGCTGGAGCCGGGCGAACTGATCACCGCCGTCACCCTGCCGCCACCAGCGGGCGGCGTGCAGATCTACCGCAAGGTGCGCGACCGCGCCTCCTATGCCTTCGCCCTGGTTTCCGTCGCGGCGGTCGTGCAGCGGGATGGCAGTGGCCGCGTCGCCCTGGGTGGCGTGGCGCACAAGCCCTGGCGTGTCGAGGCGGCCGAGGCCGAGTTGCCGCGCGGCGCGAAGCCGGCGGCCGAGGCCCTGCTCGCCGGTGCCAGGACCACCCATGACAATGCCTTCAAGCTGCCACTGGCGGAGCGGGTGCTCGCCGTGGTTCTGGCGGAAGCGAGGGCCTGAGCGATGCGCTTCGACACCCCGGCCACCACCAATCCGATCGACCGGCTCCAGGTCGTCGGCCAGCCGCTCGACCGCATCGACGGGCCACTGAAGACCACCGGCCGTGCGCCCTATGCCTATGAGCGCCACGACGTGGTGCCGGACCAGGCCTATGGCTGGATCGTGGGCAGCGCCATCGCCAAGGGGCGCATCCGCTCCATGGACCTGCACGCCGCACGGGCCGCGCCCGGCGTGATCGCCATCGTCACGCATGAGAATGCGGGGCCCCTCGGCAAGGGCGATCGTAACGTAGCCCGTCTGCTGGGCGGGCCGGAGATCCAGCACTACCACCAGGCCATCGCCCTGGTGGTGGCCGGAAGCTTCGAGCAGGCGCGCGCCGCCGCCGCGTTGCTGCGCGTGGAATACGAGGCGTCGGACGGGCGGTTCGACCTCGCGGCGGCCAGGGCCGCCGGACTCGGCCCATCGGAGGATTCCCCCGACAGGACGGTCGGCGATTTCGCGCAGGCCTTCGACGCGGCACCGGTCCGGCTCGACGAGACCTACAGCACGCCCGACCAGTCCCATGCGATGATGGAGCCGCATGCGACCATCGCCGCCTGGGATGGCGACCGGGTGGATGTCTGGCTGTCCAATCAGATGATCGCCTGGACCACCGGCGACCTGGCGAAGACCCTCGGCATCCCGAGGGAGAAGGTGCGGCTGCGCTCGCCCTATATCGGCGGCGGCTTCGGCGGCAAGCTCTTCCTGCGCGCCGATACGCTGCTGGCCGTGCTGGGCGCGCGGGCGGCGGGGCGGCCGGTCAAGGTGGCGCTGCAACGGCCGCTGGTCGCCAACAACACCACGCACCGGCCGGCGACCATCCAGCGCATCCGCATCGGCGCCACGCGTGACGGGAAGATCACCGCCATCGGGCATGAAAGCTGGTCGGGCAATCTGCCGGACGGCAAGCCGGAGGAGGCGGTGCAGCAGACGGAACTGCTCTATGCCGGCGCCAACCGGCTGACCGGCCTGCGGCTGGCGGGGCTGGACCTGCCGGAAGGCAATGCCATGCGCGCCCCGGGCGAGGCGCCGGGGATGATGGCGCTGGAGATCGCGATGGACGAGATGGCCGAGAAGCTCGGCCTCGATCCCGTCGAATTCCGCGTCCTGAACGACACCCAGGTCGATCCGTCGCATCCCGGCCGTCCCTTCTCCAAGCGGCAACTGGTCGAATGCCTGCGCCTCGGTGCCGGGCGCTTCGGCTGGGACCGGCGTGATCCCCGGCCCGGCCAGCGGCGCGAGGGCCGCTGGCTGGTGGGCATGGGCATGGCGGCCGGCTTCCGCAACAGCCTGCTGATGAAGTCCGGCGCCCGGGTCCGGCTGGACCGCCAGGGCCGGGTGACGGTCGAGAGCGACATGACCGATATCGGCACCGGCAGCTACACCATCATGGCGCAGACCGCCGCCGAGATGATGGGCGTGCCCATCGGCGACGTGACCGTGCGCCTGGGCGATTCCAGCTTCCCCGTCTCGGCCGGTTCAGGGGGGCAATGGGGTGCCAACAACGCCACCTCCGGCGTCTATGCCGCCTGCGTCAGGCTGCGCGAGGCGGTGGCGCAGAAGGCGGGCTTCAACGCGGGCGATGCGGTCTTCGCCGGGGGCGCGGTGCGGGCGGGCAACCGCAGCGTGCCGCTGTCCGATGCGGCGCGGGATGGCGAGCTGGTCGCCGAGGATGCCATCGAATACGGCGATCTCGGCAAGCGCTATCAGCAATCGACCTTCGCCGGGCATTTCGTCGAGCTGGGCGTCGATGCCGCGACCGGCGAGACGCGCATCCGCCGGATGCTGGCGGTCTGCGCGGCGGGCCGCATCCTCAACCCGAAATCCGCCCGTTCCCAGGTGATCGGCGCCATGACCATGGGTGTGGGCGCGGCTCTGATGGAGGCGCTGGAGGTGGACAAGCGGCACGGCTTCTTCGCCAACCACGATCTCGCCAGCTACGAGGTGCCGGTGCATGCCGACATCCCGCATCAGGATGTCGTCTTCCTGGATGAGACCGACCCGATCTCCTCGCCGATGAAGGCCAAGGGCGTGGGCGAGCTCGGCCTCTGCGGCGTCGGCGCGGCGGTGGCCAATGCCATCCACAACGCCACCGGGCTGCGGGTGCGCGACTACCCCATCACCCTCGACAAGCTGATCGACCGGCTGCCCCCGCCGGTCTGACAGGCTCGGCGTTGGCGGCCCCGTCCTACCCGCCCCCGTTGATGGTGAGGATCGTGCCGGAGGTGTAGCCGGAGCGCGGGCTGGCCAGGAAGGCCACGGCATTGGCGATCTCCTCCGGCTGGGCTGGGCGGCCGAAGGGGAGGTTGCGGAACAGTTCCCGCCAGCGCTCCGCATCGCCCAGTTCCAGTTGGGCGCGGTGCCGGGCCATGGTCTCGTTCCGCTCCGTCGCCGTGGCGCCGGGGTTGATGCCGACGACCCGGATGCCATCCGCCGGTCCGGAACGCCCCAGCGCGCGGGTAAGGGCCATCAGCGCGGCATTGCCGGTGGCGCCCGCGATATAGTCGGGCGGAAAGCTTTCCCCGGCCTGTCCGATGATGTTCACGATCACACCGCCGCCACGCGCCTTCATGCCCGGATAGGCCGCCCGGCAAAGGGAGATGAAGCCGAAGACCTTCAGGTCCCAGGCGGCGCGCCAGGTGGCATCGTCCACGCGCAGCAGGTTGCCGGGCGGGATGGCGCCGGCATTGTTCACCAGGATATCGATCCCGCCGGCGGCCGTGGCGACGCGCTGTGCCTCCGCATCCGTGGCCAGATCCGCCGGCAGCGCCTCGGCCGAGACCTGGTACCGCTGGCGCAACGCTTCCGCCAGCCCGGACAGGGCCCCGGCATCACGCGCGGTCAGCACGAGGTCGCAGCCCTCCGCCGCCAGGAGCTCGGCCACGGCGCGGCCGATGCCGCGCGAGGCACCGGTGACCAGGGCCCGCCTGCCCCGCAGTTCCAGATCCATCGTTCCGCCTTCCTCCTGCCGCCGCCTGGCGCCGGGGCGCCTCCCTCGGCCACACGGGCCGTAAACATCCCCGGCCCGAAAGGCAGGACGATATCGGAGATGCCCGGATGCCGCGCCAGCCGCCGTCGCGGATTCTTCATCCGGGCGCCGCAGCGGCCAGGGGCGGGAACTGGCAATCTGCGCGGCCCGGGCTGTCACTCTGTCCAGGCCACGGGGCATTTCTGGCAGGCTGCGTGGTTCGATCCGCCAGCACGATCGCCTATGCAGGGGCCAGGACGGAGGATGAAGCAGGCGGGTGTCGGACACGTGACGGATTCGAGCAGGATTTGCGTTCTGACCGGAGCGGCGGTCGATGAGGGCGCCGGCCGCCCCGGCTGCGAGATGGGGCCGAGCGCCTTCCGCGTCGCCGGGATCGGCGCCGCCCTGGCGCAACTCGGCTATGCCGTGCGCGACAACGGCAACCTCGCGCCCTCCCCCATCGCGGTCGAGCCGCATCCCAACCCGGCCATCCGCCACCTGCCGGAGATCGCGGCCTGGACGGCGGCGCTGGACGAGGCTGCCTTCGCAGCGAGCGGCGAGGGCTTCGCGATCTTCCTGGGCGGGGACCATAGCCTGTCCGCCGGCACCATCGCCGGCATGAGCCGCCGCGCCGCGGCGGAGGGGCGCTCGCTCTTCGTCCTGTGGCTCGACGCGCATCCGGATTTCCACACGCTGGACAGCACGGTCAGCGGCAACCTGCATGGCGTCGGCATGGCCTATGCCACCGGCCGGACGGGCTTCGCGGGGCATATGCCGCCGCTGCGGGCGCCGGTCGATCCGCGCAACGTCTGCATGATCGGCCTGCGCAGCGTCGATCCGCCGGAACGCATGGCGCTGCGCGAGGCGGGCGTCACGGTGCACGACATGCGCGCGCTCGACGAATCCGGCGTGGCGGCACCGCTGCGCGCCTTCCTGGAACGTGTCGAGGCCGCGAACGGCATCCTGCATGTGAGCCTGGATGTCGATTTCCTCGATCCTTCCATCGCGCCCGCCGTCGGTACCACCGTGCCCGGCGGCGCCACCTTCCGCGAGGCGCATCTGATCATGGAGATGGTCCATGACAGCGGCCTGGCCCGCAGCCTCGATCTCGTGGAGCTGAACCCTTTCCTCGACGAACGCGGCCGCACCGCGCTGCTGATGGTCGATCTCGCCGCCAGCCTGCTGGGCCGCAGCATCTTCGACCGCCCGACCCGGAGCTTCTGACCATGCAGGACCGGCTCAACATCGTCCCCTTCGTCAGCGTGGACAACATGATGAAGCTGGTGCTCGCCACCGGCATCGAGCGCTTCCTGGCCGAGCTGGCCGCGGCGATCGAGGAGGACTTCCGGCGCTGGGAGCTGTTCGACAAGACGCCGCGCATCGCCTCCCACAGCGCCGAGGGCGTGATCGAGCTGATGCCGACCAGTGACGGCACCACCTATGGCTTCAAGTATGTCAACGGCCATCCCAAGAACACGCGCGAGGGGCGGCAGACCGTCACCGCCTTCGGCGTGCTGGCGGATGTCGGCAACGGCTATCCGATGCTGCTGACGGAGATGACCATCCTCACCGCGCTGCGCACCGCCGCCACCTCCGCCCTCGCCGCGAAATACCTGGCGCCGAAGGATGCGCGGGTGATGGCGGTGATCGGCAATGGCGCGCAGGCGGAGTTCCAGGCCATGGCCTTCCGGACCATGCTGGGTGTCGATCAGCTCCGCCTTTACGACATCGACCGCGCCGCCACGGAGAAATGCATCCGCAACCTCGCGGGCTTCGGCTTCGGCATCACCGCCTGCGGCAGCGCGGCGGAGGCGGTGCAGGGCGCGCAGATCGTCACCACCGTGACGGCGGACAAGCAGAACGCCACCATCCTGACGGACAACCTCGTCGGGCGCGGCATCCACATCAACGGCGTCGGCGGCGACTGCCCGGGCAAGACCGAGATGCATCCCGACATCCTCCTGCGCTCCGACATCTTCGTCGAATATCCGCCGCAGACGCGCATCGAGGGGGAGATCCAGCAGCTTCCCGCCGACCATCCGGTGACGGAGCTCTGGCAGGTGATCGCCGGCCATGCCGAGGGCCGCCGCGGCGCTGACCAGATCACCCTCTTCGATTCCGTCGGCTTCGCCATCGAGGATTTCTCCGCCCTGCGCTATGTCCGCGCCCGGATCGAGGGCACGGGCTTCTTCGAGGAGCTGGACCTCCTGGCCGATCCGGACGAGCCGCGCGACCTCTTCGGCATGCTGCTGCGCGCGCAGGGGTAGCGGCACCGGAGGACCGGCACGGAAGCCGGTCCCCGGTCCGGTGTCCTCCGGCCGCGCGGCCGCGCGGCCGCTCCCCGCGCGATCCTGCCCGGAACGCTCCCGGATGGTGCCTTCCGCCGGGGATGGCAGGGAAAGGGGCAGGGCAAAGCCCCGCCCTGGCCGTTTCCCGGTCGGGGCCACAAGGGGGCCACAGATTTCGCCGGATTTTCAAATATGGGCTCTGGGCCATGCCCGGCGGAAGCCCCACTCTGGCGGGATGGCTGGAGCGGACAGGCCCTTTTCCGCCCGGCCGCGGCGAAATTCGCTCAGGCCACGCGTGACGAAGGCAGGTCCGGACCGATGACCAGGCAGTTCCTCCTGACTTGTGCGATCGGCGCCATGCCCGCGCTGTGCCTGCTGCTGATGGGCCTGTCGGGCGCGGCGGGCTGGTCGCCGGTCGTCTGGTCCCTGCTGCTCACCGCCGCGGCTTCCGCCGTCCTGGCCGGGGCCGCGCTCTGGATGCTCGACCGGCTGGCCGAGGCGTTGCGCGCCGCCGCGACCGGCACCGCCCTGTCCCTGCCGCCGATGCGCCTGTTGCGGGAGGTCGCGGAGGCGCTGGGCCGCCTGACCCGCGACCTGGCCGAGAGCGGCGCGCTGGTGGGGCGCCTGCGCGCGGCGGATGCGGCGATCGTGGAGGCCCTGCCGGACCCGCTGCTGATCCTGGGCGCGGACCGCCAGCCGCTGCGGGCCAATGCCGCCGCCCGGACTCTGTTCGGCAGCAGCACCGGCGACCCGTTGCCCGGCGACCAATGGCCCGGCGATCTCTGGGCCCTGCTGCGCCATCCGGTGCTGGCCGGGGCGGTGGACCGGGCCCTGCAGGAAGGGGCGCCGCAGGCCAGCGACCTGACCCTGCCGGCCCCGGTCTTCCGGGACCTGGTGGCGCAGGTGATCCCGCTCGACCCGCCGCTTTCCGATGGTGGGCGGCTGCTGATCCTGCTTTCCGACCGGACGCGGGACCGGGCGGTGGAACGGATGCGGGCGGATTTCGTCGCCAATGCCAGCCATGAGCTGCGCACGCCACTGGCCAGCCTGATCGGTTTCATCGAGACCCTGCGCGGCCCCGCCGAGGACGATGCCGAGGCACGGCACCACTTCCTGGGCATCATGGCGGAACAGGCGGAGCGCATGCGGCGCCTGATCGACGACCTGCTGGGCCTGACCCGGATCGAGATTTCCGAGCACCAGCCGCCGGCGGGGCAGGTGGATCTGGCGGTGCTGGCGCGGGCCGAGACGGAGGCGCTGGCGCCGATCCTGGCGCTGCGGAAGACACGGCTGCGGCTGGAGCTGGAGCCCGCCCTCGCCCGGCCCGCCGACCAGGACCAACTGGCCCAGGTGCTGCGCAACCTCGTCGAGAATGCCGTGCGCTATGGCCGGGAGGGCGGCGAGGTGCGCGTCGCCACCGGCACGGCGGAGGGTGGCGTGTTCCTACGGGTGAGCGATGACGGGCCGGGGATCGCGCGCGAGCACATCCCGCGCCTGACCGAGCGTTTCTACCGGGTGGACAAGGGCCGCTCCCGGCATGTCGGCGGCACCGGACTGGGCCTCGCCATCGTCAAGCACGTGGTCAACCGCCATCGCGGGCGGCTGGCGATCGAGAGCGTGGTGGGAGAGGGAGCCAGCTTCAGGGTCTGGCTGCCGGGCGTCCCGGCGCCGTATACCGGGCTCGAACGCCTGCCGGGGCGGCGCGAGCTTTCCGTGCGGGAAGCCTGAGGCGGAAAAGGGCCAGGGGCCGGGCCCCTGGGAGCGAGGAGCCCGCGGAAGGCCGCCGGAGCGGCCCCCCGCGGGAATTCCTCAGCGGCGCAGGCCGAGGCGGCCGATCAGGCTCTCGTAGCGGGCCTGGTCCTTGCGCTTCACATAGTCCAGCAGGCCACGGCGCTGGCCGACGAGGACCAGGAGGCCACGACGGCTGTGGAAGTCCTTGGCGTGGGTCTTCAGGTGCTCCGTGAGGTTGGAGATGCGCTCCGACAGGATCGCGACCTGGACCTCGGGGGAGCCCGTGTCGCCGGGCTTCGTGGCATACTCGGAAATCAGCGCGGTGCGGCGCTCGGCAGTGATCGACATCGGTTCAACCTTCTGTCTGGTCGTGGACGGGTTCGCTCCGGATCAGCCAGCGCTCGGGACGGACGAGACCGTCCTTGAGCATCGCCAGCCCCACCAGGCGCCCCCCCGTCACCACGCGCACCAGGCCCCCTTCGAGGTTGGCGCCGTCGGGAACCCGGCCCATGAACTCGACCAGGGAGATGTCCTGGCCGAAGGAAAGGCGGGCGGCCTCCGCTTCGGTCACGGCCAGAGCCGGGATGTCGGCCAGCGCGGTCATGACGGGAAGAAGAAGATCCGGGGAAGGGGGCGGGGCATCGCCCGTAACGGTCACGCTGTCAAGCGAAACCGCGTGCGACTCCCGGAAGGGACCCACGCGCAGGCGGCGCAGCGTGGCGATATGCCCGACCGTGCCCACCGCGCGGGCGAGGTCGCGGGCGAGCGAGCGCATATAGACGCCCTTGCCGCTCTCCACCGCGAAGATCGCGGTGTCGGCATCGGGGCGGGCGATCAGCTCGAACTTGTCCACCCGGGCCGGGCGCGGCATCAGCACCGGCGCCGCGCCCTCGCGCGCCAGGTCATAGGCGCGCTGCCCGTCCACCTTGATGGCGGAATAGGCGGGCGGGACCTGCATGATCTCGCCACGGAACTGCGGCAGGGCGGCCTGGATCTCCTCGTCCGTCGGGCGGACATCGCTGGTCGCGGTCACCTGCCCGTCGGCATCGTCCGTGTCGCGCGCCTCGCCGAAGCGCAGGGTGAAGTGATAGGCCTTGGTGCCGTCCATCACATAGGGGACGGTCTTGGTGGCCGAGCCGAAGGCCACCGGCAGCAGCCCGGTCGCCAGCGGGTCCAGCGTCCCGCCATGCCCGGCCTTCTGCGCGTTGAAGGCGCGCTTGACGCGGTTCACCACCTCGGTGCTGCCGATGCCCGAGGGCTTGTCGATGATCAGCCAGCCATCCAGCGGCCGGCCCTTGGGCTTGCGGTGGCCATGCCGCCCCCCGGGGCGGCCCCCTTCCCGCGGCGGTCGCCTTGGCGCTCCCCTGGGCGCTCCCCCGCCTGGCGATCATGGGGCCGCTCGCCATGAGTCTCGCGCTGCGGCTCCTGATGCTCGCCTGCCATGCCCTGCTGTCCTCTTGGTGCCTCGACGCATGGCTACAGCGGTTCCCGTTTCCGGCGGAACGGAAATCACGGCGGCTCACACGGCGATGAGTGGAGTTCCGGTGCCCGCCGGAAGCCACAAGGCCCCGGCCGGGCGAAGCGCGGCGTCTAGCACGCTTCGGGGCACGGGGAAGAGGGCCCGCGACCGGGAAGGTGGCATGTGCCGGAAGCCGGGCCGCCGCCCTCAGCGGCGGGGCACCGGCGGCAGAAGGTCGTTGTGCTCGCGGCTGCAGAAGACGCGCGGCATCCAGCAGGGCTGCCCGAGGCGCCACCGCGCCGCGTAGCGCCGGGGCGGCGACAGCGCCGCCTCGCCGGGCGGCGGCACCGCCCAGTCCAGCGTGCCCAGGAAGGGCTGCCGCAGCGCGAAGACGCGGATGCCACCCGGGATGGGGATCAGGCGGATGTCATGGACGTTGCGCAGCCGCCGTCCCTCGTCCAGCAGGATGGCGTCGCCGAAATAGGAGGCATCGAAACCCGGGGCCGGCCCCTCGTAGCGGAGCATCCGGGCGGGTGCGGTGGCGGGAACCTCCACCGGCACGAGTTGCAGGCAGAGCACCGGTAGCGAGGCCAGCAGCGCCAGCGGCGCCAGCGGAAAGGCCGGGGCGCGCCGCCAGAGCAGCAGGTCGCGCAGCAGCAGGAAGGCCATCAGGCCGAAGCCCGGCATGGCCCATTTCCAGTAATGCACGTTGTTGAAGCGCCAGAGCCCGACCGGCAGCAGGTCCACATAGGACAAATAGAGCAGCGAATGCGCGACCAGGAGCAGGCCGAGCAGGCGGGCGGCGGCGCCATGCCGCCAGGCGACGGCGAGGCCGCCCAGGGCCAGGGCCATGTAGGGCGCCTGCCGCATCAGCCCCTCGCCCTCGCCGAACCAGGGGCGCGGATCGACCAGGAGGGTATAGGCCTTCCAGCCCAGGCCCTGGACGGTGAAGCCCAGGCCCTGCGAGTGCAGCATGTAGTCGCTGGGCGCGAGGCCATAGATCCGCGCATGCAGCAGCGCATAGGGCACCACCGCCAGCAGCCCGCCCAGCACGAGCCATAGCACCAGCCGCAACAGGTCGCGGCCGCGTTCCGTCCAGGGGCGGCGGCCGGTGCCGAAGAGGTCGTGCAGCACCACCGCCAGCAGGCAGAGGGCGGACAGCAGGGCCTCGGTCGGGCGGAACAGGGGGATGGCGGCGGCCAGGAAGCCGATCAGCAGCGGGCGCCGCCGCATGCCGCCGCCATGGGCGCCCCCCCGGATGCCCCCTTGGCCGAAATGGGCGGCGATCATGGCCAGCAGGAGCCAGAGCAGGGCGGCCACCGGACTCGTGTTCCAGGGCAGCACCCATTGGGCGAAGATCAGCCGGCTGCTGGCCACGCTGGCGACGAAAACGAGGCTGCCCCAGGCAGCAGGGATGCCCAGACGCCGGGCGAAGGCCAGGAAGCCGGCGTAGCAGCCGAGCAGCGAGAGCAGGTCCACGGCGAAGAAGGCGTGATCCCGGCTCAGCCAGACAAAGGGCGCCGCCACCGCCGCATAGCCCAGCGGATACCAGTGCTGCGCCGGGTCGAAATTCCCCCGCGCGAGGGCGGTGGCGCTGCGCAGGTAGTGGCCCTGGTCCCACCAGCCCCACCATCCCTCGGGAAACTGCGCCGAGCCGCCGGGCACAGCGGGGTCGGCGGCATAGCGCCAGAGATACAGGGCCGTGAGCAGCAGGGCGCCGAGCACCGGCAGGGCAAGGTGCAGCCGGGTACGGCGGGGGGTGTCGCGGGACGGCAGGCCGGCCACCGGGGCGGCGGCGCTCAAAGCTCCGCCTCCTCGGCTTCCAGACGCGCCATGGTCTCGCGGATGGCATCGGCGCTGTCGGACCAGGGGACATGGCGGAACTCGCGGGCGACGCGCTCGCGCCATTCCTCCAGCCCCTGCGGGTCCTCGATCACCGCGCGGATCGTGGCACAGGCATCGTCCAGGTCGTCCGGGTCGAAGTAGCGCGCCAGCGCCCCCCCGGCCTCCGGCAGCGAGGTCCGGTCCGAGGCGATGCAGGGCCGCCCCAGCGCCAGGCTCTCGCTCACCGGCAGGCCCCAGCCTTCATAGAAGGAGGGGTAGAGGGTGAAGCGGCAGTCACGGTAGAGGGCGAGAAGCTCCTCGTCGGACGGATCGCGCACCAGCCGGATCTTGCCGCCGAGCCATTCGGCGTTCTCCAACTGCTGCATCAGGTCGGCCACCAGCCAGCCGACGCGCCCGGCGAAGACCAGGGTGGGCACCTGCTCGCGCGGCATCTCGCCCAGCAGGCGGCGCCAGACGCGGAACAGCAACGCATGGTTCTTGCGCGCCTCCAGCGTGGAAACGAAAAGCACGTAGCTGCCGGGTTCCGGCAGGTCGGACGCGGCGGCGCCCGCTCCGGCCACCGCATTCCCGGATGAGGCCATGGGAAGCGCCGCGATGCCGAGGCCGGTGCCCATCGGCACGGGCCGCACCGGCCTGGGTAGATCGAGGCCGATCTCCTGCGCCCAGCGGGTCACGTCCTCGGCCGTCGCGCGGCTGTTGGCGAAGATCTGGTCGGCCAGCGGCAGCACGCCGCGATGCCAGGCAATGAAGGAGATGATCACCCCCCGGTCGCACCATTCCGGCCGGCGGATGGGGATCAGATCGTGGATCAGCAGGGCGAAGCGCATCCGCAGGTCGTCGCGCAGCCAGCGCACGGTCTGGCCGTAGTCGTTGATGAACCAGGGGGAGCCCAGCACGAGCAGGCTGTCGCCGGGCCGCGCCACCTGTTCCAGCGGTACGCCCTCCTCGAAACGCAACTGGCTCGCCGTCTTTCCGGCCAGGTGCCGCCGGCGCAGGCGCCGCCGCGTCAGTTCCAAGGCCTCCGCACCGGCCACGGCGGGCAGGCGCAGCAGTTCCCGCAGCGCGGCGCCCTGGAGGCGCAGCCCGGATGCGAGCAGCGCCCGGACATCCGGCTCCGCCCCATGCCCCATGCCGTCGTCGCGGGCCGCCCGTTCCACGCCTGGCCGCGCCGCTGTGGTGGAGGCCGGAGCGATGATTCGCCCGAAAGCCGATTCGATCTGCCGCCAGGAGACGGTGTCCAGCTGCCGGGGGCCGGAACGGCGCACGAAGCGCACCCGCCCCGCCCCGGCATCCGCGCCATGCAGGGCGCGACAGATCTCGAAGGTGACGCGCTGGATGCCACTGGGGCGCACGCCGGACTCGAAATACTGGACGAGATCGCCGATCTCGACCCAGATCGTGGAAGGCGCCTCCGCGTCCGGGGCCTGGCTGTTCATGATGGCGGGGCTGCTCGTGCCGGGGGCGCTCATGCGGACTGGTCCTGCTGGGCGGGCCCGGCGGCCTGCGCGGGCGGGGCCAGGACCCCTTCCAGGATGGCATCGGCGCTGTCGGACCAGGGGACATGGCGGAACTCGCGGGCGACGCGCTCTCGCCATTCCTCCAGCCCCTGCGGGTCCTCGATCACCGCGCGGATCGTGGCACAGGCATCGTCCAGGTCGTCCGGGTCGAAGTAGCGCGCCAGCGCCCCGGCCTCCGGCAGCGAGGTCCGGTCCGAGGCGATGCAGGGCCGCCCCAGCGCCAGGCTCTCGCTCACCGGCAGGCCCCAGCCTTCGAACAGTGAAGGAAACAGGGTGAAGCGGCAGCCACGGTAGAGGGCGAGAAGCTCCTCGTCGGACGGATCGCGCACCAGCCGGATCTTGCCGCCGAGCCATTCGGCGTTCTCCAACTGCTGCATCAGGTCGGCCACCAGCCAGCCGACGCGCCCGGCGAAGACCAGGGTGGGCACCTGCTCGCGCGGCATCTCGCTCAGCAGACGGCGCCAGACGCGGAACAGCAGCGCATGGTTCTTGCGCGCCTCCAGCGTCGAGACGAAAAGCACGTAGCTGCCCGGGCGCGGCAGGCCGCGCGGCCGCGCCGAGGCCAGCCGGTCGGCCTGCCCCGCAAGGCCGAAGCCGGTGCCGATGGGGATCGGCCGCACAGGTGCTTCCAGCACGAGGCCGGTCTCGGCGGCATAGGCTTCCACGTCATGGGCGGTGGCATGGCTGATGGCCATCAGCCGGGGGCATTCCGGCAGCACCGTCTCCACCCAGTGGCGGAAGCTCCGCACCAGATCGCGGGCACACCATTCGGGGCGGCGCAGCGGGATCAGGTCATAGAGCAGCAGGGCTGGCCGCAGCCCGTGGCGCTGCCGCAGCCGCCGCAGCAGCCCGGCATAATCCGTATGCACCCAGGCAGCGCCCAGGATCAGGAAGACATCGCCTGGCTGCGCCCGCAGGGAGGAAGCGGGCATAACAGCCACCCCAGGCTCCACGGGCGATGGGGCGGCCATGGAGGCGGCTGGCACCCCGGCGGAGAGAGCGCCGCCCTGCCGCCGGTTCCGCCACAGGGCGAGGCCGCGGCGGCCGGTCCGCAGCACGTTCATCTGCAGCACGGCCGCCTGCAGCAGGGCTTCCGAGGTTCGCGGCGGCAGCTTCTGCAGGCGGTGGATCAGGCCGAAGCGCAGGCGCTGCAAGAATGGCCTGCCCCGGCGAACGCGCAGCGCGAGCTGGCGGCGCGGCGGCAAGGATGACACCGGATTCCCGCCATGGCCGGCGGACAGGTGCCCGAACAGCGCGGCGACCTCGGCAAAGGGGACCTCCCGCAGGAGATCCGGCCCGGCATCGTGGCGGACGAAGGCGATCCGTGGCGCATCCGGCTGCCTCGCCGCCCGCTCCGGCAGCACACGCAGGATCTCGAAGACCAGGCGCTGGATGCCGCTGGGGCGCGGATTGGCGAGGGCGTACTGGAAGAGGTCTTCGACATCGACCCAGAGGGTACGGCGCACAGGCTCGGGGGGCATGGAAACTGGGACCATTGTCGGTATCCGGAACTCTACCTCGAATGCCCCGGTCCGCCCTCGGCGTGCCGGGTCGCGTTACGCCTTCCGTCCGGACCCAGGGTGGATCGCGGACAGCAAAGCGGCGTCAGGGCGCCCGGTTTCTTTCCCCATTTTGTTGCATCGGCATCGCCTTCTGGTTTCGCGGAGTGCCCGCCAATGCGCAAGCCCGGCCGGGGTTTTCCGGATGGCTGGATGCTTCACGGGAACGAGTGCGGCATGGAAGCCGCAGCCCGGCGCGTGTCAGCCCGCGTCGGCACCCTCGGCCGGCACGGGGCGCGGGCGGCCTTCCTCGTCCAGCGCCACGAAGGTGAAGACCGCCTCGGTCACCCGGTTGCGGTCCTCGCTGTGCCGCTCCCGCCGCCAGGCCTCCACCCGGATGCGGAGCGAGGTGCGGCCCACCGAGAGGATCTGCGCGTAGAGGCTCACCTCGTCGCCCACCTTCACCGGGGAATGGAAGCTGATCGCCTCCACCGCCACGGTGGCGCAGCGGCCGCGGGCACGGCGGGCGGCGGCGTTGCCGGCCGCGAGGTCCATCTGCGCCATCAGCCAGCCGCCGAAAATGTCGCCCGACGGGTTGGTGTCGGCCGGCATGGCGATGGTGCGGATGAGGGGCGCGGCCTCGGGCGGCAACGGGTTTTTCACGGCTCTTCCTTCTCCTCGCCCTCGGCGGCATCGTCCACCGGGTGCAGGTCGCGGGCCACCTCGGGCCGGCGCATCAGGGCGTCGATGCGCATGGCATGATCCAACGCCGTATCGGCCTGGAAATGCAATTCCGGCGCCGCGCGCAGCCGCACCGCCTTGGCCACCTGGGTCCGCAGGAAGGGCTGGGAACGCTTCAGCGCGTCCAGCAGCTCCTTGTCCGCCGTCTGCCCGAGCCGGGACACGAAGACCGTCATGTGCTTCAGGTCAGGGGAGGCGCGGACCTCCGTCACCGTGACCCGCGCGGCGGCCAGTTCCGGGTCGCGCACATCGCCGCGCGCCAGTACGGCCGCCAGGGCGTGGCGGATTTCCTCGGCCACCCGAAGCTGGCGCTGGGAGGGGGCGGCCTCCGCCCCCTTCTCTCGGCTCGCTTGCTCATCTCTCGTTCCCGCACTCTCAAAAACATCGAGGCCCCCGCGGTGTCCCGCGGAGGCCCCATTTCGTCCGGACGGCCCCTGGAGGGGGCCGGGGCGGATCAGTCGGCCGCCACGGTCTCCGTCTCGTAGCACTCGATCTGGTCGCCGACGCGGATGTCGTTGTAGTTCGCGAAGGACATGCCGCACTCGTAGCCGTTGGTGACTTCCTTCACGTCGTCCTTGAAGCGGCGCAGCGTGGACAGGGTGCCCTGGTGGATCACCACGCCGTCGCGCAACAGGCGGACGCCCGCGCCACGCTTCACCACACCCTCGGTCACGCGGCAGCCTGCGATGTTGCCGAGACGCTTGACCTCGAAGACCTGCAGGATCTGCGCGTAGCCCAGGAACTTCTCGCGCTGGATCGGGGCGAGCTTGCCCTTGACCAGCTTCTCGATGTCGTCGGCCACCTCGTAGATGATCGAGTAGTAGCGGATCTCCACGCCCTCGCGCTGCGCCAGCTCCCGCGCCTGGGTCGTGGCGCGGACGTTGAAGGCCACCACCACGGCATCGGACGCCTTGGCGAGCTGGATGTCGCTCTCGGTGATCTGGCCCACGCCGCTGTGCAGCACGCGCACCTTCACCTCGTCGCGGCTGAGCTTGCCGAGCGTCACGCCGAGCGCCTCGGCCGAGCCCTGCACGTCCGCCTTGACGACGACCGCCACCTCCTTCTGCTCGCCCGCCTGGATGCGGGCCAGCATGTCGTTCAGCGTGCCGCGGCTCGCGCTCAGCGCGGCGGCCTGCTTCTCGCGGGCCTGGCGCTGGCGGAACTCGGAGATCTCCTTCGCCCGGCCCTCATCCTCGACGGCGACGAAATTCTCGCCGGCCGAGGGGACGCCCGAAAGGCCCAGGATCTCCACCGGCAGGGAGGGCGGCGCCTCCTTCACATTGCGCGACTTGTCGTCGATCAGCGCGCGGACGCGGCCCCATTCGGTGCCGGCCACGACGATGTCGCCCTGGCGCAGCGTGCCCTTCTGGACCAGCACGGTGGCCACCGGGCCGCGGCCCTTGTCCAGCTTGGACTCGATCACCGTGCCCTCGCCGGCGCGGTCCGGGTTGGCGCGCAGGTCCAGCACCTCGGCCTGCAGGGAGATCGCCTCCAGCAGCTTGTCGAGGTTGGTGCCCTTGAGCGCGGAGACCTCGATCTCCTGCGTCTCGCCGCCCAGGCTCTCCACCACGACCTCGTGCTGCAGCAGCTCGTTGCGCACGCGCTCGGGGTTCACGCCCGGCTTGTCGATCTTGTTGACCGCCACGATCATCGGCACGTTGGCCGCGCGGGCATGGCGGATCGCCTCGACCGTCTGGGGCATGACGCCGTCATCGGCCGCCACCACCAGCACCACCATGTCCGTCACCGAGGCGCCGCGGGCGCGCATGGCCGTGAAGGCCTCGTGGCCCGGGGTATCGATGAAGGTGACCTTGGAGCCGTCCGGCACCGTGATCTGGTAGGCGCCGATATGCTGCGTGATGCCGCCGGCCTCGCGCGCCGCCACGTCGGTCTTGCGCAGCGCGTCCAGCAGCGAGGTCTTGCCGTGATCGACATGGCCCATGATGGTCACGACCGGCGGACGGGGCAGCAGATCCTCGTCCTGGTCGACCGCGCCCTCCAGGCCCAGCTCCACGTCGCTTTCCGAGACGCGGCGCGGACGGTGGCCGAACTCGGTCACCACCAGCTCCGCCGTGTCGGCATCGATGGACTGGGTCAGGGTCGCCATCACGCCCATGCGGAACAGCGCCTTCACCACCTCGCCGCCACGGGCGGCCATGCGGTTCGCCAGTTCCTGCACGGTGATGACGTCGGGGATGGTGACGTCGCGGACGACCTTCACCCCATCCGAGCGCAGGCGCGCCAGCTCCGCCTGCCGCCGCTCGCGCTCACGGGCGCGGCGGACGGAGGCCAGGGAGCGGGAACGGTCGTCCTCACCCTCGATGGCGGCCTGGACGTCGATCCGGCCCTCGCGGCGCCGGTCGGCGCCCACGGGGGGCTTGCGCGCCGGGGGCGCCGCCGGGCGGCGGGCCGCCGGAGCGGTGGAAGGCCCGGCACGGCGCGACGGGGCGCGGCGATCGGTTTCCTCGATGGCGGGGGCGCCGCTGGCGATCGGCAGGCGAGGCGCACCGGCACCCGCGCCGCCACCAGGGCCACGCGCGCCATAACCACCACCGGCACCGCCGGGGCCACCCGAACGCGCGCCATAGCCGCCACCGGCACCGCCGGGGCCACCCGAACGCGCACCGTAGCCGCCACCGGCACCACCGCCGGGGCCACCCGAACGCGCACCGTAGCCGCCACCGGCACCACCGCCGGGGCCGCCCGAACGCGCACCATAGCCGCCGCCGGCACCACCGCCGGGGCCGCCCGAGCGGGCGCCATAGCCGCCACCGGCACCGCCGGGGCCACCCGAACGCGCGCCATAGCCGCCACCGGCACCGCCGGGGCCACCCGAACGCGCGCCATAGCCGCCACCGGCACCGCCGGGGCCACCCGAACGCGCGCCGTAGCCGCCACCGGCACCGCCGGGGCCACCCGAACGCGCACCATAGCCACCGCCCGCGCCGCCATCACGGTCGCGGCCGAAATCACGGGCCGGGCGCTCATCACGAGCGGGCCGGTCGTCGCGGGGCCGTTCCTCGCGGACCGGCGGGCGCGCCTGGACCGGGGCCGCAGCCGGAGCGGCCGGAGCAGGCGCGGCGGGCGCCGGCTGCTCGGGCTGCGGCGGTGCGGCGGCCACCGCGGCACGGCGGCGGGATTCCTCCTCGGCAGCACGCCGGGAGGCTTCCTCGGCGGCCCGCTTCGCTTCCTCGGCGGCCCGGCGCTGCGCCTCCTCCTCGGCGGCCCGGCGCTGGGCTTCCTCGGCGGCCGAGCGGATCGCCAGGGCCTGGCGCTCACGCTCCTCACGCTGCCGCTGGGCCTCCAGGCGGCGCTGCTCCTCCAGCACGCGCAGGCGGTTGGCCTGCTCGCCCTGGGTCAGCGGCCGGCCGGCTTGCGGCGCACCGCCGCCACCGCGCGAACCCGAACCCGAGCGCGCGGCGCCGCCGGAGCGGCCACCCGGCGCGGCGCCGGGCCGGGCCGGGCCCGTCGCGGCCACCGGTGCGGGGGCCGGGGTCCGCTTCTTCACCACCTCGACCTGCACGGTCTTGGAACGGCCATGGCTGAAGGACTGGCGCACGCTGCCCGCCGCTTCCGTCTTGCCGAGTTCCATCCGTCCGCCGGGCCGCAGGCTCAGCCGCCCCTTGGCCGCGTCCTGCTCGTTCCCGTCGCCCATCGGCCCGCCATCTGTACCCGTCGTATTCTTTTCAGCCACGCACACTCTCCACGGCGCTGATGAAGCCGCCCAGACGGGCCGCCTCTCGCGCGATCTCCTGGGCCAACCGGCCCTTTGCGACCGCCACGTGCACCGCGTGGTCGCGTCCGAAAATTCCCCCCAGCTCCGCCGCCGTCAGGGCGGCGAAGACCGGGATGTCCCTGGCCCCGACCAGCCGCGAGCGTTCCGCCGCGCTGCCATCGGAAGCCTGCGCCACCAGGCCGGCCCGGCCGGCCTGCAGCCATTCACGCGCCTGCTGGAAGCCGCACACGGCCTGACCCGCACGCCGCGCGAAACCCAGAAGGTCCCGCAGGCGCTGCCTCAGGCCAGCCTCGATCCGTGCATTCAGGTCGGGGGAGGGTTGACCGGCCCACGGGCCGCCCTGGCAAAGGCCGCGCGCTTGAGCGCGGCTTCTAGCACATCGGCCCGCGCGCTCAACCACATTCCCCGCCCAGGCAGCCGTTCGGCCAGGTCAGGAACGAGTTCCCGACCTGGACCGATGACAAACCGGATCATGCTTTCCTTCGGGAGGCTCTCGCGCGTCACGACACAGCGGCGCAGCGGTCCCTTCTCCTCGGGATCGGGTTGCCCCATCTCCGCCGGCGGCAGGCCGGACGGATCGCCGGAGGGCGCCTGCATGGCACCCTCGGCGTCGGGCCGGCCCGTTATGACATCGCGTGTGTCATCATGGTTCGGTACGGGTGGCGTTGTCTGTCTCCTCACCGGAATTTCCGGCACCGGCGTGGTCGGCCGCCTCGGCGGCCCCTTCCTCGCCCTCGAACCAGTGCTGGCGCGCCGCCATGATGATGGCGTTCGCCGTCTCTTCGTCGATGCTGTCCTCGCCCAGGATCTCGACCAGTTCGTCCGAGGCGAGGTCGCCCAGGTCGTCGAGCGTCTTGATGCCCTTCTCGCCGAGGGTCACGAGCGTCGCAGGGCTGAAGCCGCCGACCTCGGCCACGGCATCGTCCACGCCCAGGGCGCGGCGCTTGTCGTCCAGCTCCTGGTCGCGGCTTTCCAGCCAGGCATGGCCACGGCGCTTCAGCTCCTGGGCCACGGTCTCGTCGAAGCCCTCGATCTCGGCCAGTTCCTCGTCCGGGGCGTCCACGACCTCCTCGATCGTGGTGAAGCCCTCGGTGACCAGCAGGCCGGCGATCACGTCGTCCACGTCCAGCCCATCGACGAAGAGGCTGGTGCGCTTGCGGAACTCCTCCTGCCGGCGCTCGCTCTCCTCGGTCTCCGTCTGGATGTCGATGTCGAAGCGCGTGAGCTGGGAGGCGAGGCGCACGTTCTGGCCACGGCGCCCGATGGCCAGCGAAAGCTGGTCATCCGGCACCACGACTTCAACCCGGCGCCCCTCATCGTCCAGCACCACCTTGGTCACCTCGGCCGGGGCCAGGGCGTTCACCAGGAAGGTCGCGGGGTCGCCGGACCAGGGGATGATGTCGATGCGCTCGCCCTGCAGCTCCGCCACCACGGCCTGCACGCGCGATCCGCGCATGCCGACGCAGGCGCCGACCGGGTCGATGGAGCTGTCGCGGCTGATCACCGCCATCTTGGCGCGCGAGCCCGGGTCGCGGGCCACGGCCTTGATCTCGATGATGCCGTCGTAGATCTCCGGCACCTCCTGGGCGAAGAGCTTGGCCAGGAAGCCGGGATGGGTGCGGGAGAGGAAGATCTGCGGACCGCGCGTCTCCTCCCGCACGTCGTAGATATAGGCGCGCACCCGGTCGCCGTTGCGGAAAGCCTCGCGCGGGATGGTCTCGTCGCGGCGCAGCAGCGCCTCCGCCCGGCCGAGATCGACCATCAGGTTGCCGTATTCGGTGCGCTTGACCACACCGTTGATGATCTCGCCGACGCGGTCCTTGTACTCGTCGAACTGCTTCTTGCGCTCGACCTCCCGCACCCGCTGCACGATCACCTGCTTGGCGGTCTGGGCGGCGATGCGGCCGAAGTCGATCGGCGGCAGCGGATCGACGATGAACTGCCCCGCCTCGATCTCCGGCTGGAACTTGCGCGCGATCCGGAGCGGGATCTGCGTCTCCTCGTTCTCGACCGTGTCGGCGTCCACCACCTCGGTCCAGCGGGACAGCTTCACCTCGCCGGAGCGGCGGTCGATGGTGGCGCGGATGTCCTTCTCCGCGCCGTACTTGGCGCGGCCGGCCTTCTGGATGGCCTGCTCCATGGCCTCCAGCACCTCATCGCGCTCGATCATCTTCTCGCGCGCGACGGCGTCGGCCACCTGCAGCAGTTCGGGGCGAAGGACGGAGGCGTCCAGAGCCATTGGCGTCAGTTCCTCTTCGCGTGCGGCTTGCGGCGCGGCTGCTCGTCCGCCTCTTCGGCGTCCCCGGCCTCGCCCGCCGTTTCCGCCGCCGTGGCGGCGATCAACTCGTCGGTCAGCACCAGCTTGGCGCGGCGGATGGTGTCGCGCGGGATCACCGCCTCGCCACCCTCGTCCAGCCGGAGCTTCACCTCATTCTCGTCCGCCGCCAGGATACGGCCCTTCCAGCGCCGGCGCCCGTCCTGCGGCACCAGCAGTTCCACCGTGGCGACATGCCCGGCGAAGCGGAGCCAGTCCTTGGTGCGCGTCAGCGGCCGGTCGATGCCGGCGGAGGAAACCTCGAGGTTCCATTCGCCGGTGAAAGGGTCCTCGACATCCAGCACGGCGCCGACCGCGTGGCTGATCGCCTCGCAATCCTCGACGCCGATCAGCGCGCCATCGGCCCGGTCGGCCATGATCTGCACCGTGGGCGTCCGCGTCCCGCTGACCTGCACGCGCACCAGCTCATAGCCCATGCCGGCCAGCGTGGGCTCCACCGCGCGCGCCAGACGCGCCTCCAGGCCACCGGTCAGATCGGGCGTACCCGGGGCGGTGTCGCTGGCGGTGTCGTCACTCTCGCGGTCGTCGGTGTCGGGCTTCGGCAATAAAAAAAGGCGGCCCGTGAAGGCCACCCCCCTGAAAACGGCGGATTGTCTCGCGAGGGATTTAGTGCCGTGGGACAGGGGAAGCAAGAGGATTCCACAGGAGGCCGGAAAGCCGGGCGGGCGGGGCCCCGGCACGCGCGGCGGCGAAGGGGCGGTTGCGGCCCGGGGAGCCCGTCGATATATCCCATGAGGAATAGCGAAGCGGAGACTCCCCATGCGTCGTCGGCTTTTCGCCTCGGCCCTCGCCCTCTGCCTCGCGGCGGGGCTGCCCGGTGCGATGGCGCAGGAGGCCGGGGGCCCCACGGTCTTTGCCGCCGCCAGCCTGACGGACGCCATGCGCGCCCTGGGCGAGGCCTGGAAGGCCAAGGGGCATCCGGCGCCCCGCTTCTCCTTCGCCGCTTCCTCCGCCCTGGCGCGCCAGATGGAGCAGGGGGCACCCGCTGACATCTTCGCCTCCGCCGACGAGCCCTGGATGGATTACGTCCAGCAGCGTGGGCTGATCGTGGACGGCACGCGGGTCAGCCCCCTGGCCAATGCCCTGGTGCTGATCGCCCCCGCCGACAGGCCGGCGCCGAAGGTGACGCTGACGCGGGACACGGACCTCGCCGCCCTGTTCGGCGCCGATGGGCGGATCGCGACGGGCGACCCCTCCAACGTGCCGGTGGGCAAGTACGCCCAGGCGGCGCTGAGCTGGATGGGGCAGTGGGACAAGCTCTCGCCGCGCCTGGCGCGGGCGGACAATGTGCGCTCCGCCCTGCTGCTGGTGGAGCGTGGCGAGGCGCCGCTCGGCATCGTCTATTCCACCGATGCCGCGATCTCGAAGGGCGTGCGGGTCGTGGCCACCTTCCCGGCGGAAAGCCACCCGCCGATCACCTATCCCTTCGCCCTGGCGAAGCGGGCCGAGGAGGATGCCCAGGCGCGGGATTTCCTGGCCTTCATCACCGGCCCCGAAGCCGCGCCGGTCTATCAGCGCTTCGGCTTCGCCCTGCGTCAGCCATAGGGCATGATCCCGCCCGCCTGAAGGAAGCCGACCACCCCTTGCCCGCCCGATTCCGCCCGAAGGAGCATGGCCGGACGGCCGGGTTCCGCCACACGGCGGCCTGCCCCCCGGCATGACCTGGCCCGGCACCCCCGCCGGCTGGCTGTCGCCCGAGGAATGGCAGGCCGTGCGCCTCAGCCTCGAAGTGGCGCTGCGCTCGGTGGTGTTCGGCCTGCCTCCGGCGGTGCTGGTCGCCTGGCTGCTGGCGCGGCACCGCTTTCCGGGGCGTGCCCTGCTGGACGCCTTCGTCCACCTGCCGCTGGTGATGCCCCCCGTCGTGGTGGGCTGGCTGCTTCTGGTCACCTTCGGCATCCGCGGCCCGGTGGGGTCGCTGCTGAACGACTGGTTCGGCATCCGGCTGGTCTTCACCACCGCCGGCGCCTCGCTCGCCACCGCCACCATGTCCTTCCCGCTGATCGTGCGCGCGGTGCGCCTCAGCCTGGATTCCGTCGATCCGGGGCTGGAGGCGGCGGCGCGCACGCTCGGCGCCGGGCCTCTGGACCGCTTCGTGACGCTGACCCTGCCGCTGATCTCGCCCGGCATCCTGTCCGGCGCCATCACCGCCTTCGCCGCCGGGCTGGGCGAGTTCGGTGCGGTGATCACCTTCGCCTCCAACATTCCGGGCCGGACCCAGACCCTGCCGCTGGCGATCTATGCCGCCACCCAGACCCCGGGGGGAGGCAACGGCGGCCAAGCTGGCGGCGGTCTCCTTCGTCCTGGCCGTGCTGGGGCTGCTGCTGGCGGAATTCGCCGGGCGGCGGATGCAGGTCCTGCTCGGCCGGGTGCCGCGCTGATGCCGCGCCCATCCCGGCGGCGCGGCTGATGCTGGAGGTCCGCCTCCGCCACCGCTTTCCGGCGCCCTCCCCGGACCTGCCCGGCTTCGCCATCGATGCCGGCTTCGCCTCCCCCACCCCGGGCGTCACGGCGGCCTTCGGCCCCTCGGGCTGCGGCAAGTCCACCCTGCTCGCCGCGGTGGCCGGGCTGCTGCGGCCGCAGGAGGGGCGGATCGCGCTGGATGGCGCGGTGCTGTTCGACAGCGCGGCGCGGCGCATGCTGCCGCCGGAACAGCGGCGCTGCGGCGTGGTCTTCCAGGATTCGCGGCTCTTCCCGCATCTCTCGGTGGAGACCAACCTGCGCTACGGGCTGCGCCGGGCGCCGCGCGGCGCGGCGGGGCCGGGCTTCGAGGAGGTGGTGGCGCTGCTCGGCATCGGCCATCTGCTGCGCCGCCGCCCCGCCGCCCTGTCCGGGGGCGAGAGGCAGCGTGTCGCCCTGGGGCGGGCCCTGTTGTCGCGCCCCCGGCTGCTGCTGATGGACGAGCCCCTGGCCGCGCTGGATGCGGCCCGCAAGGCCGAGGTCCTGCCCTTCCTGACGCAGTTGCGCGACCGGCTCAGCATCCCCCTGCTCTACGTCACCCATGCGATGGAGGAGGTGGACCAGCTGGCGGACCGGCTGGTGCTGATGGAGGCGGGGCGCGTGCTCGCCGAGGGCAGTGTGGAGGAGCTTTCCGCCCGCACCGACCTGCCGCTTCTCGCCGGGCGGCGGGATGCGGGCGTGCTGCTCGCCGGCACGGTGCGGGAGCGGGCGGCGGGGGAAGGGCTGGCCAGGCTGGGCTTCGAGGGTGGCGAGCTCCTGCTGCCATCGCTGCCGGACGCACCGGGCACGCGGCTGCGCGTGCGGGTGCGGGCGCGGGACGTGTCCGTCGCCACCGAGGCACCGCGCGGGATCTCCGTGCGCAACGTGCTGCCCGTGCTGCTGGAGGCCATAGAGCCGGGCACGGGGGAGGAGGTGATGCTGCGCCTTCGCCTGGGTGCCGGTGGCGTGCTCCTGTCCCGCATCACCGCCGAGGCGGCGCGCCGCCTGGAGCTGCGCCCGGGGCAGCCGCTCTGGGCCCTGGTGAAATCGGTCGCCCTCAGCCAGGGTGGCACGGCCCGCGAGGAAGAACCGGGCTGACCCGCCAGGGCGAGGAGCGCGCCACCCTGGCTGAGGGCGACCGCCCCCGCCGGGCGGGAAAGGGTTTCGGGAGATGGCATTGGCAGGCAGCAAGGCGGCGTCGCGCCACCAGCGGATCCTCGCGCTGATCGGGCAGCGCGGCTACGTGTCCAACGAGGAGCTGGCGCGGGAATTCGATGTCACCGTGCAGACGGTGCGGCGCGACGTGAACGCCCTGGCCGAGGAAGGCCGGGTCGCCCGCCATCATGGCGGCGCCGGCCTCGCCTCCTCCACCCAGAACATCGCCTATGCCGAGCGGCAGGTGCTCAACCCGCAGGCCAAGGAGGCGATCGCCCGGCAGGCGGCGGCGGAGATTCCCGACCGTTCCTCCCTCTTCATCAATATCGGCACCACCACCGAGGCCCTGGCCCGCGCCCTGCTGGGGCACCGGGAGCTGCGCGTCATCACCAACAACCTGAACGTGGCGGCGCTGCTGTCCAGCCGCACGGATTTTTCCGTCGTGGTCACCGGCGGCACGGTGCGCAACCGCGATGGCGGCATCGTCGGCCAGACGGTGAGCGACATGATCGCCGAGTTCCGGGTGGATTTCGGCATCCTCGGCATCAGCGGCATCGACGAGGACGGGACGCTGCTGGACTTCGACCATGACGAGATCCGGGCCGCCCGCGCCATCCTGCGCCATTCGCGGCAGAGCTTCCTGCTGGCCGACCACACCAAGTTCGCCCGCCGTCCCATGGTGCGGCTCGGTTCCATCACCGAGGTCTCGGCCCTCTTCACCGACCAGCCGCCGCCCCGCGCCATCCAGGCGCTGCTGCGGGAACACGGGGTCGCCTGCCATGTGGCAGGCCGCCCCCATGCGGAGGCCAACGGGGCACCGCAGGGGTAGGCGCCGCTTCCGTGGCCAGCCCCGGGCTGAGGCTCCGCCTCCCCCGGTCCCCCTCCGCTGGGGGGATGGTATCCCCCCAGGCCCCGCCTTGAGTTGGCCCTGGATGGTCAGGTCAGTCTGCCGCCCGATCCCTGGGAACGGGTGGATCAGCGGGGCTCCCGAAAAGAAAAACACAATCTCCGTGCTGGTGGCGCCTGCAGCCGCCGGAGAGCATGGCTCTCCGGCGCGATCCGGCCACAGCGAGCGCCAACGAACCGGGTCCAGGGCCCGCAGGGTCCTGGTGGATGGGGGGCCAAAGGGGAAAACATGGGGGAAGGCGAAGCCTTGCCCCCAAAGAACGCCCGATCAGTCCTCCAGCATCATCGGGCAGGCTGGCTGCCCTGCCACCGTGGCGACAGCCGCCGCCAGGGTGAAGAGGCGCCGCTCGTCGAAGTAGCGCCCGACGAGCTGGGCCGCGAGGGGCAGGCCGCCGACGGAAAGCCCGGTCATCACCGCCAGGGCCGGATGGCCTGTGACGTTGAAGGGCGTGCGCGCCTGCCGGGCATAGGTGCGGGCGATCTCCGCGGGGTCGTCGATCCGCGCCGCCGGGTCCATGGAACTGGCGCAGAGCAGAACATCCACCTCGCGGAACGCCTCCTCCACCGCCGCGATCATGCGATGGCGGGCACGCTGGGCGCGGCCGAGATCCTCCGCCGTGACGAAGGCACCGGTCAGCAGCGAGGAACGGGTGAGCTGCGCGTAGTCGCCCGGCCGCTCCCGCAGCCAGCGCGCATGGATGGCGAAAGCCTCGGCATGCAGGATGACACGGTTCACCGCCGCGAACTCGTTCAGCGATGGCAGGGTGACGTCGCACACCCGCATGCCCAGGGCGCCCAGCCATTCCGCCGCCCGCTCCAGCCCCGCCGCCATCTCCGGATCGGCGGGCATGTCGCGCTCGTGGAAATGCCGCACGAAGCCGACGCGCAGCCCTTTCAGGCTGCCGGCGGGGCCGGGACGATACTCCGCCGCCGGCGGCACGGCGCTGCCGGGGTCCTTCGGATCGTGGCCGGCGATAGCCTCCAGCAGCAGCGCGGCATCCTCGGCGCTGCGGGCCATGGGACCGATATGGTCGAGCGTGAAGGCGAGCGGGAAGACCCCGGCGCGCGAGACCAGCCCATAGGTCGGCTTCAGCCCGGTGATGCCGCACTGGCTGGCGGGGTTGCGCACCGAGCCGCCGGTATCGGTGCCGAGCGCCAGCGGAAAGAGCCCCGCCGCCAGTCCGGCGCCGGAACCGGAGGAGGAGCCGCCCGGATGGTGGTCCGAGTTCCAGGGGTTGCGCGCCGCCGGGAAGGGCAGGTCGTGGCAGGGGCCGCCGATGGCGAATTCATGCGTGGACAGCTTGCCCAGGATGATGGCGCCCGCCGCACGCAGCCTGGACACGACAGTGGCATCCCGCGCCGCGATGTTGTCGAGCAGGATCTTCGAGTGGCAGGTGGTGGGCAGGCCGGCGACGTCGATGATGTCCTTGATGCCGACGGGCACGCCGTGCAGCGGGCCGCGCTTGCGGCCGGAGGCGATCTCGCGTTCCGCCTGCGCCGCGGCCTCCAGCGCCGCCTCGGCGTCGAGGCGGATGAAGGCATGGATCTGCGGGTCAGCCGGCCGGCTCGGTCCAGGAGGTGACGGACCAGCACCGTGGGGGTCAGCGCCCCGGCCTCATAGGCCGCGGCGATCGCGGCGGTGCCGAGCCGGTGCGGGGCGTGCTGCGCGTCGCTCACGGGCGCGGCCTCACCTGCATGGGTGGCCAGGGTTCCGCCGCCGGGTCGGGATCGGGCGGCAGCTTGCCGCGCGCATCGGCGGCACGCTTCGCGGCGTCCAGGACATCGTCGCGATGCCCGGCCAGGGCTTTCTCCAGGCCCATGCTCCGGGCCAGGGATTCGATCAGGGAATCGTCCATGGCAGACAGACTGGCATATGCCGTGCCAGCCTGCCTGCCCCGGAGAGGCGGTCTATTCCGCCGGCCGGATCTCCTGGCTCACCGGAACCGGCGCCATGGCCGTGAAGACGCCGTCCCGCCGCACCAGCGCATGGAACAGCGCCGCCGCCAGATGGATGAGGATCAGCGCGAAGAAGGCGAGCGCCAGCCAGGTATGGGCGCTCCTGAGCAGCGCATGCAGGCTGTCGCTCGGCGGCAGGATCGGCGGCAGCGTCACGCCCCCGAACAGCACCACCGGATAGCTGGCAGCGGAGAGCATGCCCCAGCCGATCAGCGGCATGGCGATCATCAGTGCATAGAGCGCCACATGCGACAGCTGGGCCGCCAGCTTCATCGGCTCCGGCAGATCGGCGGGCAGGGGCGGCGAGCCCTTGCGCCAGCGGAGGAGCAGGCGGAGCAGCGCCAGCACCAGGATGGCGATGCCGAGCGGCTTGTGGATGGAGACGAGGGTCAGATAGCGCGGCGTGATGGTGGAGACCATGCCGATGCCGATGAAGAGCATCGCCAGGATGCAGACCGCCATGACCCAGTGCAGCAGGCGCTGCAATGGCGAGAAGGCCTTCGGCGTGGGGGGAGCGGCGGGAACGATCCGGTGGATGGAAGCGCTCATGGGCGGGTTCCTGCCGTCTGACGGGGGTATTCCTTCGCCTCCGCCGTGCGCCGGTCATAGGACACGGCATAGGCGGCGGAGCGCGCGGCGGGGAAAGGGTCCTCGGAGGTGCCGATCCCGGCCGGAAGGACCGTGGGATCGAAGTTGATGTCGCGGCAGGGGCCGTCCGCCTCGTCCTCGATCCTCTGCACGACCAGGGTGCCGACCGTGACGCTCTGGCGATCCGCCGGCCAGGCCTTGCTGGGATCGGCGACCGGGTCGCCCGGGTTGGCGACGGTCACCACCATGTCCCAGCGTACCGGGCCCTGCGCCACGCGCTGGCGGATCTCCTGCTCCAGGACGTCCGGGCCGCGCCTGGCGAGGTCCTCGGGCGCCACCGGCACCGGCCGCGCCTCCGGCCGCAACGACCAGCGCACGGCGCGTGCCCTGCCCGAGGCATCGGTGAAGGTGAAGGCGTTCAGGCTGTTATAGGTTTCCTCGGCATAGCTGGCGGTCCAGGGAGCACTCCTGGCCCAGGCGCCGAAATTCGCGATCTCCGGATGCGCGGCGGCGAAGGCCGGCATGGCCTGCGGGTCCTTGCTCGCCTGCGCCTGCAACAGGTCGTAGAAGGCCCGCGGCGTCGCCACAGGGAAGAAAGGCGGGTCGATCATGGCGCTGCGCCAGACCTGTCCATCCGGTGCGGTGATCTGCAACCCCAGGCCGCGCACGCGCGCCGCCGCATCCTGTGCCTTCGGGTCCGGCGTGGCGAGGTTGAAGCGGCCGAGCGCGGCGGAGCTGCCCTTGGCGAAGACACTGGCCTTCGACAGGGCCGTGCCGGCCCCGTTCGATTCGAAGCGCCCGGTGAAGCAGATGCCCTTGGCATGGTTGCGCCGGTGCCCGAGGGCCGGGCCACCAGGGGGCGCCAGGGCATCCACCACCTTTTCAGGCGTTACGCGCCCGGGGGAGAGCCATCCGGCGGTATAGGCAAAGGCGGCGGCACTGCCGCCCACGACGACCGCGATGGCGATCAGCGGGGCCAGAACAGGGCGCGGCGGGGGAACGGGTTGCGGCATGCAGATCCATCCTGCGGCCGGCGGGGGCCGGGCTTCGTGCGGAGCCCGGTTGAACTGGGGCGGAACCGTCCGTCCGACACCCCACCGCGACATCGGTCCGCGCAGGTTTTCCCATCCGGAGGGGATTGGGAACGCAACATTCCGGTGAAGGGCGGCCCCCTCCTCCGCGATCGGGGCGCTCAGGCCGAAAGGCCGACCCGGCCCCGCCGCTGCGTGCGCAGCACCTCCTCGATCCAGCGGTCGAGACGCATGGTCTCACCCTCGGCCTCGGCACGGTTGGGATAGGCCTCGGGGAAGCGCAGGGAGAGCCAGCGCCAGGCGACGAGGCGCTTGTGGACCTTCTCGGCACGCTCCAGCTCGTCGCGCTGGGCCCGCTCCGGCGCCGGCAGGCGGCCCGCCATGGGCGGCGTGACCAAGCGGCCCGCACCATGATCCACGGCCCAGCGCGCCAGCCGGACGATGCCGTTGTCGCGCTGATCCACCGGGCAGAGGGCATAGGTCCAGCGTTGCGTCAGGGAGAGGCCCTGCACGCCGTCCACCGCCGTGGCGATGGCCATCTGCTGGCTGAGATCGGCCAGCCGGTAGTTCGGGTCGTCCCGCCGCAGCACGGCGCGGCGGATGCGGGCCAGCACGCCGAAGAGGCTGTCCGAGCCGATCTCCGCCGCCACGGCGGACACGATATCGGAATCCGGCTGCACCTGGGGGCGCAGGTCCTCCGGCAGGTCCGGCGGGGCATCCAGCAGGCGGCGGATCTGCTCCGGCGTGCCGCCCCCGGCCAGGACGGATACGATGCCTTCCTCGAAGCGCCCGAAGCGCCCGGCGCGGCCGCCGATCTGCTTCACCTCCTGGGCATTGAGGTCGCGTCGCGCCTCGCCATCGAATTTCCGCAGGGTGGAGAAGATGATCCGGCGGATGGGCAGGTTGAGGCCCATGCCGATGGCATCCGTGGCCACCAGGATATCGGCCTCTCCATTGCGGAAGCGGGCAGCCTCGGCCCGGCGGACCTCCGGGCTGAGGGCGCCGTAGACCACGGCAACACGGCGGCCGCGCCGCACCAGCTCGGCGCGCAGGTCCAGCACGTCACGGCGGGAGAAGGCCACCAGCGCGTCGCCGGGGCGCAGGTCGCCGAAATTCACCGGCGCGCGGGCGGCCCGCAGCGGGCTCTTGCGCTGGAGCGAGATCTCCTCGACCGGATCGTCGCAGAGCGCGGCGATGCGCTTGACCATCGGCACGCAATCCGGCGCGCCGAGCACGAGGACATGCCGGGCCGGGGCACCCATGATCGCGGCCGTCCAGGCGGCCCCGCGGTCGCGGTCCTGGAGGAGCTGCGCCTCATCCACCACGGCCACATCGGTCGGATTGTGGAAGGGGCACATCTCCACCGTGGCGGCGAGGTGGCGGCTGCCCTCCACGGGCATGCGCTCCTCCCCTGTGGAGAGGGAGGCGGCGATGCCACGGCCGGCCAGAGCCTCACGGAACTCGTGCGCCAGGAGGCGGAGCGGCGCCAGGGCCATGCCGCTTTCCGCCTCGGAGAGGCGGTCCAGCGCCAGATGGCTCTTGCCGGAATTGGTTGGGCCGGTGACCAGGGTGATCCGCCGGTTCAGGGCCCGCGCCGTGCGGAAATGCGCCGCGAAACGGTCCAGCGCGGCAACACGGGCCACGGCTGCGTTGAGGCCCTTGCCGCCGATCAGGGCCGGAGCGGCGGGGCGGCCGGGGCGGGGCTGTTCCGCTTCCCGCCAGAGGGCGGTCTCGCCGCGGAGCGCCGCGACCTCTGCCGGATCGAACTCCCAGCGCTCCCCCTTGCGGGACGGCACGCGGCGGGCGACCGGGATCAGGCCGGTGCCGGCCCAGCGTGTGGCCTCGCGCAGCGAGGCGTCGAGCAGGCGCGCGACCTCCTCGATGCCGACAAGGCTCTTTTCCCATTCGCGCAGCCGGCCGACTTCGGCCCGGCGGCGTTCGCGGGCGAGCTTCTCCGCCTCGCGCTGCTGCGCGCGGCGGGTCTGTTCCGCGGCGCTGACACGGCCGACGAAGTCGCGGAGGGCAGGGCGGTCGAGGGCAAAGGCCTCGGCCACGGCCTGGGCGAGGAGAGCCTGGCGTTCGGGGTTCAGTTGGGTGCCGGACACATCGCTGAGCTCGGACAGCACCGCCTCCATCGTCCCTTCCGGGGTGGGGGCAAGGTTCCGCAAGCGTTCCCGCACCACGCTGTCGAGTTGCGAGAGAAGCTGCTCGTCCGTTGGCTCAGGCGTTTCGATCGCAGCGACGGCTTTCGTCGCGTCACTCCTCTGCACCCAGACCTGGCCAGCGCGGTTGGCGAGATCCAGCAGGCGGGAGGCCCAACGGCGGCGCCGCACCTCGCAGAGAGCGAGGCGCACCGTGTCGCTATCGGCAGGCAGGCGGCGGATAACGAGGCGGAGAAGCTGCGGCAGTTCGCGGCTATCAACGGCATAGCCGGCCGCCTCGATGGCGGCTTCGGCCGGATTGCCGGGGGAAAGAGCGGTCATGGAACACATTGTCTTACGCCCGCGCAGGCGGGTCTGGAATACGTCTACCCCCCCGGTTTATGGCTTGGGGGGTGTTTATGCAGGGTGATTGTGTGGGGATTTGGATGCGGGGACAGGATTTGAACCTGTGACCTTCAGGTTATGAGCCTGACGAGCTACCGGGCTGCTCCACCCCGCGTTGGGATCTGAGTGTGCTGAACTGGTCGTAAGTTGTGATTGGGTTCCCATCGGGCGGCCTGGCGGCGACCGACTCTCCCGCGTCTTGAGACGCAGTACCATGGGCGCTGAGGCGTTTCACGGCCGAGTTCGGGATGGGATCGGGTGTGGCAGCCTCGCTAGGGCCACCAGGCCACCGGATGGGAACCGGGTGTAGTGTGTACGACCAGATGCTGGGGTGATGGGGGGATCTGGGGCAGGCTGCTGTTGTGGCGTGCGGGCTGCTCTGAGGGGGCGTGTTGGGTGGGTGTGTGAGTGTGTGTGGTGAGCGGGTGCGCTTTGGTGCTGCGCGCGGTGTCCCCTTGTTGAGGGGGGCTGCGGTGTGGGGGAGATGGAGTTCGATCGGGCGATTAGGATCGCTCGGCTGCATGCATTGCTGCACTTCCACCTGCGACCTATCGACGTGGTGGTCTTCCACGGCCCTTGGGGAGACCTGGTTTTGAGGCTGGTTTCCCGCTTAGATGCCTTCAGCGGTTATCCGTTCCGCACTTAGCTACCCGGCGATGCGGCTGGCGCCACAACCGGTGCACCAGAGGTGCGTCCATCCCGGTCCTCTCGTACTAGGGACAGATCCTCGCAAGTCTCCAACACCCATGGCAGATAGGGACCGAACTGTCTCACGACGTTCTAAACCCAGCTCACGTACCGCTTTAATCGGCGAACAGCCGAACCCTTGGGACCTGCTCCAGCCCCGGGATGCGATGAGCCGACATCGAGGTGCCAAACCTCCCCGTCGATGTGGACTCTTGGGGGAGATCAGCCTGTTATCCCTAGAGTACCTTTTATCCGTTGAGCGATGGCCCTTCCACGCGGGACCACCGGATCACTAAGGCCGACTTTCGTCTCTGCTCGCGCTGTCGCGCTCGCAGTCAGGCGGGCTTATGCCTTTGCACTCAACAGCCGATGTCCGACCGGCCTGAGCCCACCATCGCGCGCCTCCGTTACACTTTGGGAGGCGACCGCCCCAGTCAAACTGCCCACCACGCAGGGTCCTGGCCCGGGCTGACCGGGCTCAGTGAGATGCCAGAAAGAAACAGGGTGGTATTTCAAGGTTGCCTCCACCTGAGCTGGCGCCCGGGTTTCGATGGCTCCCACCTATCCTACACAGTTCCTTCCTGGCACCACTGCGAAGCTGCAGTAAAGGTTCATAGGGTCTTTCCGTCTGACCACGGGTACCCCGCATCTTCACGGGGAATTCAATTTCGCTGAGTCCATGCTGGAGACAGTGGGGAAGTCGTTACACCATTCGTGCAGGTCGGAACTTACCCGACAAGGAATTGCTACCTTAGGACCGTTATAGTTACGGCCGCCGTTTACCGGGGCTTCGGTTCGATGCTTGCACATCTCCCCTTGACCTTCCGGCACCGGGCAGGTGTCAGACCCTATACGTCATCTCTCGATTTCGCAGAGCCCTGTGTTTTTACTAAACAGTCGCTACCCCCTGGTCTGTGCCACCCGCCTCTGGTTGCCCAGCGGCGGGTCTCGCTTATCCCGAAGTTACGCGAGTAATTTGCCTAGTTCCTTCAGCATGGTTCTCTCAAGCGCCTCGGTATTCTCAACCAGTCCACCTGTGTCGGTTTCGGGTACGGTCTTATCGACAGCGCTATTTCCTGGGCTGCTCCAGCCGCCATCCCAATCCGATAAGGGATGACGGAATTTCGCAGCCGTCACGTCTGTCAGGCCCAGGACTATTCACCTGGTTCCCATCGACTACGGCTTTCGCCCTCGCCTTAGGGGCCGGCTCACCCTGCGCGGATTGACCTTGCGCAGGAACCCTTGGACTTTCGGCGACAGGGGTTCTCACCCTGTTTATCGCTACTCATGTCCGCATTCGCACTTCCGATACCTCCAGCAGCCCTCACGGGTCTGCCTTCGCAGGCCTACGGAACGCTCCGCTACCACGCATGCTTGCGCATGCATCCACAGCTTCGGCACGTGGCTTGAGCCCCGTTACATTTTCGCCGCAAGACAGCTATTAGACCAGTGAGCTATTACGCTTTCTTTAAAGGATGGCTGCTTCTAAGCCAACCTCCTGGTTGTTTTGGCCGTCTCACATGCTTTCCCACTTAGCCACGATTTGGGGGCCTTAGCTGGTGGTCTGGGCTGTTTCCCTCTCGACAATGGACCTTAGCACCCACTGTCTGTCTGCCGTCCTGTACTCTTCGGCATTCGGAGTTCGGTAGGGTTTGGTAGGGCTTTGGGCCCCCCTAGCCCTTCCGGTGCTCTACCTCCGAAGGTAATCGGACGACGATCTACCTCAATAGATTTCGCGGAGAACCAGCTATTTCCGAGTTTGATTGGCCTTTCACCCCTAGCCACAGCTCATCCCCGACTTTTTCAACAGGCGTGGGTTCGGTCCTCCAGTGGGTGTTACCCCACCTTCAACCTGGCCATGGCTAGATCACTCGGTTTCGGGTCTTCTGCCGGCAACTCAAGCGCCCTTATCAGACTCGCTTTCGCTGCGCCTACACCTCTCGGCTTAAGCTTGCTGCCAACAGAAACTCGCGGACCCATTATACAAAAGGTACGCCGTCACACCTCAAGGGTGCTCCGACTGCTTGTAGGCGCTCGGTTTCAGGTCTCTTTCACTCCCCTCGTCGGGGTGCTTTTCACCTTTCCCTCACGGTACTTGTGCACTATCGGTCGCCAAGGAGTATTTAGGCTTGGAGGGTGGTCCCCCCACGTTCAGACAGGGTTTCACGTGCCCCGCCCTACTCGAGGATTGCCTGAGACACTACGCCTACGGGGCTATCACCCGCTCTGGCCGGCCTTTCGAGACCGTTCGGCTTCTTCTCACACAATCACTGGCCTGCTCCGCTTTCGCTCGCCACTACTCGCGGAATCTCTGTTGATGTCTTTTCCTCCGGGTACTGAGATGTTTCAGTTCCCCGGGTTCGCCTCCTGCCCCTATGGATTCAGGACAGGATCTCCCATGCGGGAGGGGTTTCCCCATTCGGACATCCGCGGATCAACGATCGCTCGCATCTCCCCGCGGCTTTTCGCAGCGTGCCACGTCCTTCATCGCCTCTTGGCGCCAAGGCATCCACCGAACGCCCTTTTGTCACTCTATCTCTCCC